>JAREAF010000140.1 GCA_029240475.1 Rhodospirillales bacterium
CCAATTCCCTCAATGCCCATGCAAGATCCGCGCAGCCCGCGCCCTGCCACAGCGGCAGCCGGCCCGCATAGACCAGCGGATCGGCGGGCTCAGGGTGCAACAGGACCGGCACGCACCGCGACAGGTGTGCGCACTCCATGTCCATCTCGGTGTCGCCGACGAACCAGACCTCGGGTCCCGCCGGCACGCCGCTCTCCGCCAATGCCATATGGACCGGATCGGCGGCGGGCTTGTCGTTGGGCGCGTCCCCCGCGCCGATCACCTTGCGGAAATAGCGACCCCAGCCGAGATGCTCGACCTCCTTGCGCAGGAAGCTCCCGCTCTTGTTGCTGACCACCCCGACCCACAGGCTGCGCTCGCCGAGGGCGCGGAGCAGCTCTTCCGCATGGGGCATGGGCTTCAGGGTCTGCAGATGCCGGCTGGCGAAAGCGTCGACATAGATGCGCTTGGCTTCCGGCCAGCGCTCGCCGAAGAGCTTGGGAAAGGAATCCCGCAAGGAGGCGCGCACGCGCGAGCGGGTCTCCTCAATGGTCCAGGGCTCATGGCCCATGGCGGTGAGCGTCGTATTGAACGCTTCGGCGATGGTGGCCCAGTTGTCCACCAGCGTGTTGTCCCAATCGAACAGCACGGCTCGCGGTCGCGGCAGGGCGGCGCGGCGCGCGCTCGTCATGCGCGCTCGAGCTCGGCGAGGTACAGCTCCCTGAGGCGCCGCGCGATGCGCCCTGGCTTGCCGTCGCCGACCGGCGCGCCGTCGACCCGCGTCACCGGAAGCACATGCGAAGAGGTGCTGGTGAGGAACGCCTCGCGCGCCGCCTTCAGCTCGGCCAGGGTGAAGGGCCGCTCCTCGACCGCGATCTGGCTTTCGGCCGCGAGCCGGAGCACCGTCAGCCGGGTCACCCCGTTCAGGATCTGCGGCCCGGGCGGGTGCGTCACCACCCGCCCCTCGCGCGTGACGATCCAGGCGTTGGTGGAGGTGCCTTCGGTCACCACGCCCTGGGCGTTCACCTGCCAGGCCTCGTACGCCCCCGCCTCCAGCGCCGCCTGCTTGCCCAGCACGTTCGGCAGCAGGCCGACCGACTTGATGTCGCAGCGTCCCCAGCGGATGTCCGGGATCGTCACCACGGCGACGCCGTCGCGCAGCGCCGCGGCGGGAATGGACTTTGCGCGCCGCGTGGTCATGACCAGGCCGGGTTCGACGCGGGTCTTGGGGAACGCATGATCGCGCGGCGCGACGCCGCGGGTGACCTGGATATAGATCGAGCCGTCGCGCAGGCCGTTGCGGCGCACCAGCTCGCGCATCACCAGCTTCAGCACCGCCGGCGCCATCGGCCAGCCGATCCGCAGCTCGAACAGCGAGCGGTCGAGCCGCTCGAGATGCGGCTGCTCGTCCACGAACCGGCCGCGATGGAGGGCAATCACCTCATAGACGCCGTCCGCGAACTGATAGCCGCGATCCTCCACATGCACCATGGCTTCCGAATGCGGGCAGTACAGGCCATTGACGTAAGCGAAGCGAGTCATGCTGCTCCTAGAAGAACTCCAGGCGGACCGCGAACATCTTCTCAACCTTCTTGACGGCTCCGGCGGCGGCGAACAGCACCACGCGATCGCCCGTCCGCACTACGGTGTCGCCGCGCGGGATCACGATCTCGTTGTCCCGAACGATGGCGCCGACGATCACGCCTTCCGGCAGCTTCGCTTCGCGCAAAGGCGGCCCGACCAGGCCTGAGGTCTCCAGCGCCTCCACCTCGATGATCTCGCCGAAGCCGTCAGAGAGCGTATGGACCGACCGTACGCGTCCGCGTCGGACATGCTGCAGGATCGTGGAGACGGTGATGGCGCGCGGGCTGACCACGGCGTCGATCCCGAGATTGCCCATCAAGGGCGTATAGGTCGGCTTGTTGATCAGCGTGATGGATCGCTGGCAGCCGAACCGCTTCGCCAGCAGCGAGGCGAGGATGTTCACCTCGTCGTCGTTGCTGACCGCGACGATCGTCTCCGTTTCCTTGACGTTGGCCTCTTCGAGGATCTCCGAATCGAGAGCGTCGCCATGGATGACTACGGCGCGCGGCAAAGCCTGCGCCACCGCCTCGGCGCGGCGCTTGTCGATCTCGATCAGCTTTATGGAGACGCCCGGATGCTCGCGCTCGACGTTCGAGGCGAGGTTCTGGCCGATATTGCCCCCGCCGACGATGATGATTCGCCGCGCCTCCGGCTCCTCATGGCCGAACACCACCATGGCGCGGGCGAGATGCCGCGAATCGGCGACGAAGTAGACATCGTCGCCCGGCAGCATCACATCGTCCGGCTCCGGCACGATCCGCCGGTCGTTGCGGAGGATTCCCACCACCACGATATTGAGGTCGGGGAAGAGCTCCGTCAGCTGCCGCAGCGGCGTGTTGACGATGGGGCACTCGCTCGTGCAGTGCACGCCGATCAGCGAGACGCGCCCCTCCGCGAGCGGGATGGCGTCAAAGGCGCCCGGTATCTCCAGCCGCCGCCCGATCGCGCGCGCCACCTCGATCTCCGGCGAGATGATGACGTCGATCGGCAGGTTCGCGCGCTCGAACAGGCGCGACCATTCGGGTCGCTGATAGCCCTGGTAGCGCACGCGCGCGATCTTGGTCGGCACCTCGAAGATGGAATGGGCGACATGGCATGCCACCATGTTCACCTCATCATTGTGGGTGACCGCGATGAGCATGTCGGCGTCGCCCGCGCCGGCGCGCTCCAGCACGTCGGGATGCGAGGCGTAGCCGACCAGGCCCTGGACGTCGAGCGTGTCGGACAGCTTCTCGATCAGCTCGCGCGAGATGTCGATGACGGTGACGTCATTGTCCTCGCTCGCCAGGTAGCGCGCGATGTTGAAGCCGACCTGGCCGGCGCCGCAGATGATGACCTTCATGCGACTGATCCGCTGCAGGAGCCGCGGCCGCGGCCCCGCTTCCTTCCGCTATTGCAGCCGGTCGGAGGCGGCAAGGCCAAGCGACTTCAGCTTCCGGTGCAGAGCCGATCGCTCCATGCCGACGAAGGCCGCCGTGCGAGAGATGTTTCCGCCGAAACGGGTGATCTGCGCCTCCAGATACTGCCGCTCGAAGGCCTCGCGCGCCTCGCGCAGCGGCATGGACATGATCTCGAGCCCGTTCTGGCTCTGCGGGGTCATGGGGGCGATGGCGCCGATGTCCGGCGGCAGCATGTCCCCTCGGATGGGCTCGCTCGATTCGCCGGGCGCCATGATCAGCAGCCGCTCGATCGCATTGCGGAGCTGGCGCACATTGCCGGGCCAATCATAGGTCTGGAGGGCCACCATCGCGTCCTCGGCGATGCCGCGCGGCGGCAGCCCGGAGGACGACGCCATCCGCTGCATGAAATGATGCACCAGCAGCGGGATGTCGTCCCGGCGCTCCTTCAGGGCGGGCACCCGCAACGGCACCACGTTGAGCCGGTAGAACAGGTCCTCCCTGAAGCGCCCGGCCGCCATCAGGCTGGACAGGTCGCGGTTGGTCGAGGCGACGACGCGCACATCGACCTGAACGCGCGTGTTCCCGCCGACGCGCTGAAAGCTCTGCTCCTGCAGGGCGCGGACGATCTTGCCTTGCGTCTCGATCGGCGTGTCGGCCACCTCGTCCAGCAGCAGCGTTCCGCCGTGCGCCTGCTCGAAAGCGCCGATCTTGCCGAAGCTGCCCGGGCCCTCGATGCCCGGCTCGCAGCCGAACAGCTCTATCTCCAGGCGCTCCGGACGCGTGGTGGCGCAGCTCAACGCCACGAAGGGGCCGGTCGAGCGGCGCGATCGCGTATGGATGAGGCGGGAGATGACCTCCTTGCCCGCTCCCGCCGGCCCCGTGACCAGGATACGGCTGTTGGTGGGCGCAATCCGCTCCAGCGATTGGCGAAGATGCGAGATCACGGACGAGGTGCCGATCAGCTCGGCCTCGCTGCCCGCCCTCAGGCGCAGCTCCTCATTCTCGCGTTTCAGGCGCGCGGCCTCGATCGCGCGCTCCACGACCAGCAGCAGCCGGTCGGCCTTGAAGGGCTTTTCGACGAAGTCATAGGCGCCGAGCTTGATGGCGCTGACCGCGGTCTCGATCGTGCCGTGGCCGCTGATCATCACGATCGGCACCAGGGGATGCTCGCGCTTGACGATGGCGAGGAGGTCGAGCCCGTCCAGCTCGCTGTTCTGCAGCCACACATCGAGGATCACGAGGCTCGGCCGGCGCGCCTTCAGCGCTTCCAGGGCGCTGCGCCCATCCGCCGCCTCGCGCGTGCCATAGCCCTCGTCCTGGAGAATGCCGGCGATGAGCCGCCGGATATCGGTTTCATCGTCAACGATCAGGATGTCATGTGCCATGAGCGACCGACTGCTCGGATTCCATGGATGATGCGACCTGAACCTGCTGTGCCGGCGCCGCGAAAATCAAACGGACCCGCGCGCCGCCCCCGTCATTGTCTTCCAGTAGAAGATCGCCGCCGTGATCTTCCATGATTTTCTTCACGATTGCCAGACCTAGACCCGTTCCTTTGGCGCGCGTCGTCACATAAGGCTCGGTCAGGCGCTCGCGGCCCTGCTTCGGCAGCCCGCGGCCGTTGTCGGAAACGGCGATGATCGCCTTACCGCCCGCTTCGACTCGCAGCTCGATGGCGATGCGGCCCTTCGGCAGCGGCCGTCCGCCAACCGAGTCGCGTCCCTCGATGGCCTCGGCCGCGTTCTTGAGAATGTTCGTCAGGGCTTGGCCGATCTGCCGAGAATCGAAGCTGCGGCGCACCGGAGCCGGCGGCAGGATCTCGAGGAAGTCGATCATCGGGTGTGCGGCGCGCTGCAGCACGACCGCGTGATGGCAGATCTCGCCCAGATTCTCCTCGCGCATCACCGGGCTCGGCATCCGCGCGAAGGAGGAGAACTCGTCCACCATGCGGCCGATATCCCCGACCTGTCGCACGATCGTGTCGGTGCATTCCCGGAAGGTCTCGGGATCGCTGGCGATCTCCTTGAGGTATTTTCGCTTCAGCCGCTCGGCCGAAAGCTGGATCGGCGTCAGCGGGTTCTTGATCTCGTGCGCGATGCGCCGCGCGACGTCGGCCCAGGCGGCTTTGCGCTGCGCCGACAGCAGAGCCGTGATGTCGTCGAAGGTGACGACGAACCCGATCGGCCCGTGCTCGCCCATCTCCTGCACCACGCGGACCAGGAGCTGCCGCGTCTGCCCGTCGCGCACCAGATTGATTTGCGCCTCCGTCATGCGGCCGGGGCGCCGGCGCGCACTTTCCAGCAGCGGCCCCATCTCGGGGACCGCCTCCTCCAACGATATGCCGATGAAGCGCTCCAGGTCGCTGCCGAGCAGCTCGGACGCCGATCGGTTGGGCAGGTTGATCGCCCCGTCCGCGTCGAGCCCGATCACGCCGGCGGAGACCCCGGACAGCACGGCTTCGGTGAAGCGCCGCCGCCCATCGAGCTGTGCGTTCGCCGCGCGCAGCTCATGTTGCTGTTGCGCGAGCTGCTCGGTCATGCGGTTGAAGGCGCGCGACAGCGAGGCCAGCTCGTTGCCGGTGTCCGTCTCGGAGACGCGCACGTCCAGCTCGCCGGACCCGACGCGGTCCGCCACCCGAATGAGCTGGCCGATCGGCTTCACCAGGCGGGCCGCGATGGCGATGCCGACCCAGACGGCCGCCAGCAGCAGGAGCACCGCCACGACGGCGAAGATCACGACGAAGATGACCTGGATCTCGGAGCGCTGCTGCGCGAGCGCGCCGTAGAGCTTGACCGCACCCTGGGTGCGGTCAAGATGGGAGAGGACGCGCGGATCGACCGACCGCCCCACATAGAGGAACACGTCGAACAGGCTGTCGAGCTGGACCAGCGCCCGCACCCGGTCGTCGGTGTCGCTCGACAGGACCACGACCTCGCCGTTGCGGGCCCGCTCCAGCGCCCATTTCGGCAGGTCGGCATCGAACTCCATCGAGAAGCTGAAGCCGGACCGCGCCAGCAGGTTGCCGTGGCCGTCGAAGATGATCGCCTCGGTCAGCCCCCGCAACGCCGTCTGCGCCGCGAGTATCTGGTTGAGGCGGGTGGGATTCTCCATGAGGGAGGGCGCGGACTGGCTGATGTCCTGCCCCATCGCGAGGACGTCGGCGGTGACGTTGTGCTGATGCTCCTGGAGATAGGCTTCGGCGACGGACAGCGATTCATCGACCACCGTCTTGATCCGGTCCGAGAACCAGGCATCGACGCCGAGATTGAAGAAGAGCAGCGAAAAAATCGCCACGATGATGGTCGGCGTCACGGCAACGACGCTGAACAGGAGCACCAGTTGCCCGTGCAGCCGCGAGCCGGCTAGGCCGCGCCGGCGCTCCGCCCAGAGCACGGCGAGGCGCCGCACCACCACGGCGCCGAGCAGCACCAGGAGGATCAAGTCGACATAGAGCAGGAGGATGAGGAGCTTCGAGCCCGGGCCGACGACGAAGCGGTCGGTCAGGGCGCCGTAGGTGGCGATGCCGGCGGCGGCCGAAGCGAACAGAAGGCCGATGCTGAGCTTGCGCTCGAGCCCGACGCGATTGGCCCAAGCGGTGAGTCGCCGCAGCATGCCCAGAAAGGCGATGCGCTGCCGCGCCGGCATGGAGCTTGCTTCCGCCATCGACCGCTCTCCCCCGCGCCCGATCCTACTTGACGCCGCGAACCACTTCGATCTCCAACTCGCGCAGCTTCTTGCGAAGCGTGTTGCGGTTGAGCCCCAGCAGCTCCGCCGCCCGGATCTGGTTGCCGCGCGTCGCCGCCAAGGACAGCTGCAGCAGGGGCCGCTCGATCTCGCGCAGCACCCGGTCATAGAGTCCCGCCGCCGGCACGCCGTCGCGGTGGGCGGCGAAATAGCCCCGCAGATGGCGCTCGACCGCCTCGCTCAGGGACTCGCCGCGGCTGGGAGTCAGCTGGGATGGCGCCGCCTCGGCCAGCTCCGCTTCCACGACCTCGGGTCCGATCGATTCCTGCGGATAGAGCGCAGCCAGTCGGCGGATAAGGTTCTCCAGCTCGCGGACATTGCCGGGCCAGGGGTGCCGCTTGAGCCGGTCCAGCGCCGCGGCCTCGAAGCTCTTGGCGGGCAGGCCCGCGGCCGCGGCCTCGGCGAGGAAATGGGCCGCGAGCTCCGGCACGTCCTCGCTACGCTCGCGCAGCGCCGGCAGCCGGATGGGCACGACGTTCAGGCGGTAGAACAGATCCTCGCGGAAGAGGCCCTGCCGCACCAGCTGGCGCAGGTCGCGATGGGTGGCGGCGACGATGCGCACGTCGGCGCGAATGGGCGTCCGCCCGCCCACG
>JAREAF010000141.1 GCA_029240475.1 Rhodospirillales bacterium
ATGAGGTCACGGATGAATCACTTTCCGCTGATGGCGCGCTTCAATGAATGGGACAACCAGAGGCTCTACGGCTCGGTGGCCGGCCTGAGCGAGGAGCAGTACCGCGCGGATATGGGCCTGTTCTTCGGCTCGGTGCATCGCACCTTGAACCATATCCTGGTGGTGGACCGGGTCTGGACGAGGCGCATCGACGGCGAGCCGCACGGCATCTCCGGCCTGGACATGGAGATCCACGACAGCTTCGACGCGCTCGGGCGCGCCCGGGCCGAGGAGGATGCGCGGCTGATCCGGCAGGTCGACGGCATCGGCGAGGAGCGGCTCCGGCGGCCGGTGCGGTACCGCCGGATCATCGGCGCGGGCGAGGCGGAGACGCGCTGCGATCACGTCCTGATCACGCTCTTCAATCACCAGACGCATCATCGCGGCCAGGTGCACGCGGCCTTGACGCAGTGCGGAATCGAGCCGCCGCCGCTGGATGTGGTCTTCTTCCTGGACGAAAGGCCAGAGGCGGCGCGCCTCTGACGGTTTGGCGCGAACCGTCCGCCACCGGGCTTGTTGCCCTCGCGGAACCGATCGGCGGGAGGCGAGGCGATGACCGGCAAGACGGGTCCCAAGACGGGAGATCGGCGCGAACCAGGCAACAACCCCGGCGACGAGGCGGCGCCCGGCACCCCCGGAACCGGCGAGGCGGTGTGCCCCGTCTGCCGCGGCAGCGGGCGCAGCGACGGCAAGCCCTGCGAGAATTGCGGCGGCAGCGGCCGCATCATCGAAGGCATCGGCGGAGCGTGAACTTCTCTCCTCCGAGGGCCGGTTGCTGAGCTTCCCGGCTTGCTGTAACCCTCTTGGGTGCCTGCCGGAGAGCTGATCCATGCCCACAATCTATGTTGCCGCGAGCAAGGAGCTCGGCAAATGGGGCGCCGATGTCGGCGTCTCCAAGCATGTCTACAAGCTGGGCGTGACCGAAGGATCCGCTGAGGAGGCGGTGGCGGCGCTGAACCAGGCCTCTTACGCCGGCCAGAGCGATTGGAAGCTGGTGAAGAAGGAGGAGGTCGACAGCCTGTCGGAAGAAGCCGCCGTCGATCGCCTGCAGCGCAAGGAAAAGCTGCTCGATCCGAACTACTATCCGCGCCTGCGCGGCACCTCCGGAATTTTTCGGGTGAAGCCGGTGAATGTCGAGAATCACATCCTGGTCGGCCAGGCGCTGGCCGGCCGGGAGCCAAAGCTCGATAAGCTGAAGCCCGCGGACATGGCGCAATATCTCATTACGATCGCTCGCGAGTAGCCGAGGAGCGGGAAGGGACGCGTTGCGTGACGTATGCGGAGCCGAGCGAGGAGCCTAAACTGCGCATCCGTGCCGGCGCGCGGGTGCTGGTGGTGGAGGATGAAAGCCTAGTGGCGATGATGCTTTCGGACATGTTGGAGGATCTTGGCTGCCGAGTGATCGGCCCGGTCGGAAGCCGCGCCGGCGCGCTCGAGCTGGTCGGCGACGGCCTCCACCTCGACCTGGCGCTGCTGGACGTCAATCTCGGCGGCGAGCATGCGTACGACGTGGCCGATGCGCTCGCCGGTCGGGCGGTGCCTTTCGTGTTCGTCAGCGGCTATGGGATCAGCGGGATCGATCCGCGCTTCGCGCATGCGCCGGTGCTCGCCAAGCCATTCCAGCCGGCCGCGCTCGCCCGCGTCATCGGCGATGCGCTTTCCGGCGCCGCGGAGGCACGGCCGTGAGCGGGCCGACGCCGCTCGCCTCCGCCGAGCCGCTCGCCGGCAGGCGCATCCTCATCGTCGAGGACGAGGCGATGATCGCGCTCCTGATCGAGGATGTGCTGACCGACCTGGGCTCGACCGTCGTCGGCCCGGCCGCCCGCTTGGATGAGGCGCTGGCCCTGGCGCGCTCGGCCGAGGTCGATCTGGCCGCGTTGGATCTGAACCTGGCCGGCGACGCGGTCTATCCGGTCGCCGAGGCGCTCGCCCAGCGCGGGATCCCCTTCATCTTCATGACCGGCTATGGCCAGTTCGGGATCGCTGAGCCCTGGCGCGGGCGGCCGTCGATCGCCAAGCCGTTCCGCCCCAGTCAGCTTGCAAACTTCCTGCGCGAGGCGCTGGCCACCGCCTCCAGTTAGCGCGGCTCTTCCAGAACGGCTCCGTCGGACGCGATCAGCTCGCCGGCCGGCCAGAGCGCAACCCAGCTTGCGCCTTGCGGGGCGGCATAGGTGGGCTGGCGCTGCAGGTGCAGCACCGAGCCGCGTAACGGCGCGAGCGCGGCCCCATCTGGATGCGCGCGCGCCCATGCCAAGGCCTCGGGGATGCTGACCAGCTGCGGCAGCGGGCGCTCCAGACGTCCGGCGAAGGCGTAGTCCGACGGGTCGCCGAACACCGCGACCGGGACCTGCTGCGACTGCAGCGCGGATAGCCGCGCCGCCATCGGGCCCGGATCCAGCGTGCTGCCGAGGGCGCCTGCCATCTCCCATGCGACCGCGGCCACGAGCACGGTCGGAAGCAGCGCCAGATGCGCGACCCGCGACAGCATCTGCCTGGGCGTGCCCTGGATCAGCAGAAAGGTGCCGCCAAGCACGATCATGGCGCCGCCGACCCCGACATCGGCGATCCAGATCGGCAGCTCCACTCCCGCCAGCTCGCGCGCCCGGCCGGCGAGCTGCGCCCAGGGAACCGTATTGATGGCGATCGGCAATGCGCCGAGCAGCGCCAGCGGCAGGGCGGGAATGCCGGCGTGGAAATCCGCACGGCCCGGCAGCCGTCCCGCAAGCAGCCTGGCCGTCACGGCGCAGATCGCGGGGCTCGCCAGGAGGAGGCGCCCCGGTCCGCTCCCTTCCGCCACGAATCCGGCCAGCAGGGCCAACAGCGCGATGAGGCAGAGCCGCACGCCCCCATCGCCGAGGAAGTTGCTCTGGCGGCGCGCCGAGCGCCACAGGCGCGGCCAAAAGGGCCAGGGATAGAAGAAGAGCGGGAAAGCGAGGAGCGGAACGAGGCTCGGCCCGTCTGTCGCAACCATCCAGCCCCCGATGTCGCCGGCGGCCTGGTGGAGCCACAGCGCCGGGAGAGCCGCCGCCGTCGCGGCGAGCAGCAGGGATCCGTACCAGCCCAGCCAGGAGCGCCGCTCTTCCGTTCTCGCCCAGGCGGGTCCGGCCAGGGCAGGTGCAAGGAGCACCGCAACGCCGGAAGCGCCGAGGGCGAGCAGCAGCAGCGACAGACAACCCGCGAACAGGACCCACCCCCGGCGCCGGCCGCCGGCGGCAATGACCAGCCCGAGCAGCCCTCCGGCCGCCAAGCCCGCGCCCAAACCGTCGGGAGTTATTGCGGGCCCCAGCAGCAGCACTCCGGCGGAACCGGCGAAAAGCCATCCCGCCAGCGCGCCGGCATCCGCCCGCTGCGGCCAAAGCCGCTGGGCCAATCGGCGGGTCAGCAGCAGCGCGGCAGACAAGGCAATGGCGCAGAGGAGCCAAGGCCATGCGATGCCGACGCCGAATGCCGACCAGCCCAGAGCGATCAGCCAGGCGAGCAGGGGCGCAGCCTCTCCGGCCCGCCCGCCGGCCTCGTGCCACAGCAGCCAGTGGTCGCTTCGGACGATCTCCCAAGCGGCGGCGAGCGCCGGGGTGTCGATCCCGGCGATCGGCGGCCGCTTAAGAGCGGCGAGGCCGAGGCTCGCCATCAGCAGGAAGAGGGGCGGCCAGGGCAGATCCAGCAGGCGCGGCAGCAGCGAGCGCGTTCCGGCATGCAAAGGCAATGAAGCCGAGACGGAGGGCGCGTTCCGGACTTGCTCCGGACCGTCCGCCGCTTCGATCCGTTCCGCTTTGCTCCTGGCCCGCATGCTCGCGCGCGTTGGGATGAAGTTCGCGGGACTTTGGCGCAAGCCGGTCAGCCGCGCATCCGATTTCTCCTGTAAGGTCGTGGAGCGTGGAGGGCCGGTCGCGTGCAGAACGGATGCTCCTGCTGCGGTGCGGAAGAGTCGATGGGGAAAGGATGGCGGCAAGCATGCGGCGAAAGGCGACAGTCGTGGCCAAGCGAATGATCGCGCGGCGCTTCGTCCTTGCCGCGATGGCCCTGCTGATCGCCGCCTCCGCGCTCGCGCAGGGCAGCCAGTTCTTCCGCATCGGCACCGGCTCGACCGGCGGCACTTATTTCCCGATCGGCGCGATCCTCGCCAGCGCGATCAGCAACCCGCCCGGCTCGCGCGAGTGCGAGCGCGGCGGCAGCTGCGGGGTCCCCGGCCTCATCGCCGTCGCGCAGTCCACCACGGGCTCTGTGGAGAATGTCCGCGCCATCGGCGAGGGCGCGCTCGAATCGGCGCTGTCGCAGGCCGATGTCGCCTTCTGGGCCTATCACGGCCGCCATACTTTCGCCGAGTCAGGGCCGATCAAGAATCTGCGCGCGATCGCCAATCTCTACCCGGAGATGATCCACATCGTGGTCCGCCGCGACGCGGGGATCCTGACCGTGCGCGACCTGAAGGGAAAGCGCGTCTCGCTCGATCGCGAGGGCAGCGGCACGCTGGTGGACGCCATGCTGATCCTCGAGGCCTATGGGCTGAAGCCTGCGGACCTGACGATCGAGCATCTGGAGCCGGGGCCGGCGGCCGACCGTCTGCGCGAGGGCACGCTTGACGCCTTCTTCTTCGTCGCGGGGGTGCCCGCGGCCGCGATCACCGATCTGGCCGCGACCGTTCCCGTCGGGCTCGTGCCGATCAGCGGCCCCGAGTCCGAGCGGCTGCGGCAGACCTATCCCTTCTTCTCGGCCAATTACATTCCCGCGGGGGCCTATCCGGGCGTCTATTCGACGCCGACGGTGAGCGTGGGCGCGCAGTGGCTGGTCGCCGCCGAGGTCCCCGAGGAGACGGTCTACGGAGTCACGCGCGCGCTCTGGCACGCTTCGACCGGCAAGCTGCTGGAGGCGGGGCACGCGCAGGGGCGGCACATACAGAAGGGCACGGCGCTGGATGGGATTGGCATCCCGCTGCATCCGGGCGCGACCCGCTACTACCGGGAAGCGGGGCTCCTGCCCTAGTCTCCCGTCAGGCGCTCGCGGCTTCTTTGACCGCCGCCTTTTTCGCCTTGAGCAGCTTGCGCAGGATGATGTTGCGCTTGAGCGCCGTCAGGCGGTCGATGAAGAGGACGCCGTCGAGATGGTCGATCTCATGCTGCAGGCAGGTCGCCAGCAGCCCTGAGGCCTCGATCTCGCGAATCTCGTTCTCGTAATCCAGATAGCGGATGCGCACGGCGGCGGGCCGGGCGACCTCGGCATAGTGCTCCGGCACCGAGAGGCAGCCTTCCTCGAAGACGGCGTCCTCGTCCGAGACCCAGACGATCTCCGGATTGGCCAGCTTCAGGGGCGCCCGCGGCTCCTCCTCCTTGGCGAGATCGAGCACGATCACGCGCTTGGAGACGCCGACCTGGGGTGCGGCGAGGCCGATCCCCGGGGCGACATACATCGTCTCCAGCATGTCGTCCATGAGCTGGCGCACGCCGTCGTCCACGCGCTCCACGGGCTTGGCCTTGGCTTTGAGGCGCGGGTCGGGCGCGGTGAGGATGGGCAGGCGGGCCATTCTGTTCCGAAAATGGGCGGGCGTCTCTCGCCGATTACCTATGGCTCCCGCCCCCACCCGTCAAGGACTCTCCAGGCTGCGGCCGACGGTCGGTTTGGGCTGCACCCATGGGCGGGGCATGGTAGGGTAGCGGGAAGATATAGGGGGTAGCCACATGCCGGAACCCACGATGTGGGTGGTCCTCGGATTTGTCGCAGCGCTGGTCCTGGTCCTTGGGATGGGGCTGCTGCGCCGGGGCGCCAATCTGTCTTCCCTCGAAGGACGCCTCGCCCAGATGGCGCAAAGCCAGGCCGCCGCGCAGGCCCAGCTTTCCGAGCGGCTGCAGGCGCAGGAGCGGGCGCTGGCGCGGGCGGTCGAGGAGCGGCTGGCCGAGCTGGGGCGCCGGGTGGGCGACAGCCTCCATCAGACCAGCGAGGCCACACACGCCAACCTGTCCGAGCTGAAGTCGCGGCTGGCGGTCATCGAGACCGCGCAAAAGTCGATCTCGGAACTGTCCGGCCAAGTAGTCGGCCTCCAGGAGCTTCTCGCCAACAAGCAGGCGCGCGGCGCCTTCGGCGAGATACAGCTCATGGACCTGGTGCGCTCGGCCCTGCCGCCTTCGGCCTATGCCTTCCAGGCGACCGTCGGAGGGACGCGGCGCGTCGACTGCCTCGTCACCCTGCCGAACCCGCCCGGCCCGATCGCGATCGACGCCAAATTCCCCCTGGAGAGCTACCGCGCGTTGCGCGAGGCGCGCGACGAAGCGGCCCTCGCCGCGGCGCGGCGGGAATTTGCGCAGGCGATCCGCCAGCATGTGCGCGACATCGCGCAAAAATACATCATCCCGGGCGAGACCGCCGACTCGGCGCTGCTCTTCCTGCCGAGCGAGGCGGTCTATGCCGAGCTGCATGCTTCCTTCCCCGCTCTGGTGGAGGAGGCGTTCCGGGCGAAGGTGTGGATCGTCTCGCCGACCACGCTCATGGCCACGCTCACCACCGTGCGGGCGATCCTGAAGGATGTCCGCATGCGCGAGCAGGCCGACGTCATCCAGCGCGAGGTCGGGCTTCTGCTCAAGGATGTCGAGCGGCTCGACGATCGCGCCGCGAAGCTGCAGCAGCATTTCGAGCTGGCGCAGAAGGACATGCGCGAGCTGCGCATCTCCACCGACAAGGTCACGCGCCGCAGCGCCCGGATCGGCGAGGTTCAGCTTGAGGACACGGCGGCGGAGCCCGCCCCACTGCTGGCTTCGGTTAACTAAAACGCGGGTAATCTGGCCTGCGTAACTTGAAAGAGGTTAAACGTGGAGATCTTCTCGATTTTCGTCCTGGTCCTGCTGGGGTTCGTCGTCCTGCTGATCTTCCAGGGCGTCAAATCGGTGCCGCAGGGCATGGAATATACGGTCGAGCGGTTCGGCCGCTACACCCGCACCCTGAAGCCCGGCCTCAACCTCATCGTGCCGCTGGTCGACCGCATCGGGGCGCGCATGAACATGATGGAAACGGTCATGGACGTGCCGTCCCAGGAGGTCATCTCCAAGGACACTGCCATGGTCACGGTCGCCGGGGTCGTCTTCTACCAGGTGCTGGACGCCGCCCGCGCCGCCTATGAGGTGCGCAACCTGGAGCTGGCGATCCTCAATCTCGCCATGACCAACCTGCGCACCGTCATGGGGTCGATGGATCTCGACGAGCTGCTCTCGCAACGCGACCGCATCAATGCGCAGCTCCTGCA
>JAREAF010000142.1 GCA_029240475.1 Rhodospirillales bacterium
GCGGCTGCAAATACGAATACAAGGTCGACGGCGGCGGCTTCAAACAGGAAGCCAAGTGCGACGGGAAGGGGCCTTATCTTGCGCTGCTCCCGCCGCTGCCATTCGTCCCCGTCGGCATCGGCGGGCAGAACTCCAATCCGCCCAGCTACGTTCTGGGGCCGCAAATCCCATCTTCACAGCCGGACCGCTTCTGCCGGGAATTCCAGAAGCTGGTGCAAATCGGCGGGCGCACGGAACGCGCCTATGGGGTAGCCTGTCGGCAGGCTGATGGAAGCTGGAAGATCCAGGGCTGAAGCAAACTCGCGAGCATGGCCAACCAGTACGACGCGATCGTCATAGGCGGAGGGCACAACGGCCTTACCTGCGCGGCCTATCTGGCGCGCGGCGGATTGAAGGTGTGCGTGCTGGAGCGCCGGCACATCGTCGGCGGCGCGGCGGTCACCGAGGAGGTCTTCCCCGGCTTCCGCTGGTCGGTCGCCTCCTATGTGATGAGCCTCCTGCAGCCGCGCATCATCCGCGAGCTGGAGCTGGAGCGGCACGGCTTCAAGGTGCTGCCGGCATCGAGCCTGTTCGTCCCGTTCCCGAACGGCGACGGCTTCGTCTATTGGGACGATGAGCGCAAGACCTGCGCCGAAATCGCGCGCTTCTCGCGAAAAGACGCGGAGACCTATCCGGCCTTCAACCGCTATCTCCAGGAGTCAGCTCAGGTCGTGCGCCAGCTCCTGTGGGTGACTCCGCCGGACCCCGCCTCGCGGCGCTGGAAGGACATGAAGGACACGGCGGCGCTGATCTGGAAATACCGGCGCGCCGCCGGGAAGATGTACCGGATCGTCGACCTCCTGACGCAGAGCGTCGCCGACTATCTCGACCGCTGGTTCGAATCGCCGGAGCTGAAGGGCGTCCTCGCCTATTACTCCTCGATCGGCACCTTCGCCGGCCCGCGCACGCCGGGCACCGCCTATGTGCTGCTGCACCACATCATGGGCGAGCATGAGGGCGCGGGCGGCTGGGGCTTTGTGCGCGGAGGCATGGGGGCGATCACGCAGGCCATCGCCGCCTCGGCGCGCGAGAAGGGCGCCGATATCCGCACCAGCGCCGAGATCGACCGCATCCTCGTGCGCGACGGCGCGGCGCGAGGCGTCGTGCTGAAGTCGGGCGAGACGATCGAGGCCAAGCTGGTGGTCTCCAACGCCAACGCCAAGCACACCTTCCTGAAGCTCGTCGACGAGCGCGAGCTGCCGCCGGAGTTCCTGGCCGAGATCCGCTCCTACCGAACCTTGAGCTCGGCCTTCAAGATCAACCTCGCGGTCGAGGAGCCGCCCTCCTATCGCGCGGCCGATCCGGCGCGGCTCGGCAATGCCTATCCGAGCTACGTGCATCTGGGGCACAGCATCGATTACCTGGAGAAGGCCTACGACGACGCCAAATACGGCCGCTGGTCCGAGCGGCCCTTCATCACGCCGGTGGTGCCGACGATCGTGGACGACACGCTCGCGCCCAAAGGCAAGCATGTGGTCAACCTGTTCGGCGGGCACGCGCCCTATCACCTGAAGGACGCGAGCTGGGAGCAGTCGAAGGACGCCTTCTTCAAGACGGTCGTGGACACGATGACGGAGTTCGCGCCCAACTTCCGCGATTCCATCATCCATGCCCAGATCCTGACGCCGCCCGATCTGGAGGCGCTGATCGGCTTGCCGAACGGCCACATCTTCCATGGCGAGCTCGCGCCCGATCAGCTCTTCTTCATGCGGCCGGCGCCGCATTATGCCGATTACCGCAGCCCGATCCGCGGCCTGTACCAGTGCGGATCCTCGACGCATCCCGGCGGCGGGGTCATGGGCGTGCCCGGCTACAACGCCGCACGCGAGATCCTGAAGGACTGGAAGAAGGTGCGCCGCTAGCGCGCGAGCCGCGCCGGACGGCGGCGCCGGCGTCCGTTCGATCAGCCGTGCGATTGGGCTTGCAGCAGCCCGCCGATTGCCTCGATCACCTCGCGCGGCTCGAACGGCTTCTCGATGGTGCAGTCCGCGCCGAGAGCCTTGGCCGAGGGCAGGTACTGCGCATCGAGCCGTGCGCCGCCGCCGGAGATGGCGATGATCTTCACCTCCGGATGGTCGCGCTTGAGCTCGATGATCGTCTCCAGCCCTTCTTTTTCCGGCATGATGATGTCGGTGACGACGATGTCGGCCGGATGCGTGCTGAACCGCTTGAGTCCCGCAGCGCCGTTCGGCGCGTCCTCGACGGTGTGCCCAGCGCGCTCCAGGACCGCGCGCAACAGGCAGCGCAGATGGTCGTCATCTTCGATGACCAGCACCACTGCCATGGCTCTTTTCCCCCTCAAACGCGCCGGGCGCCGATGCGCAAGGCTCGTTCGACCGCGATAGCCAGTTCCCCCGGGTCGACCGGCATTGGGACAGTTTCCGTCACGCCGGCGGCCCTCAAACGATCTAAAGTTAACATTTTTTCAACTTCAGCGCAAAGAATGATTGGAAGATCCGGCCTTATTCGAGAGATTTCGAGGCTGAGTGCCTCGGCCGACACATCCTCCATGTCGTTGGCGAGCACGGCCATGCGCCAGCGGCCATGGTCGGCGCGGAAGGTCTCGAGGGCCGCGCGGCCGCCGGTGACGGTCTCGACCGTCAGCCCCGCGGCTTCGAGCGTTCGGCGCAGCGGGGCCAGCACCTCGGCATTGGCGCCGGCGAGCAGCACGCGCGGGCCCCCCTGATCGGGATCGATCTCCTCGGCGATCAGCTCGGTGGCCCGGTGGCTGCGCGGCAGGTAGACCTCCATGCGCGTGCCCTGGCCGGGCGTGCTCGAGGCGAGGATCGCGCCGCCCTGGGCCGAGACGATCCCATGCACGACCGCAAGGCCCAGCCCCGAGCCTTCGCCAAGCTTCCGCGTGGTGAAGAAGGGCTCGAAGATCCGGCTCAACACCGAGGGGGGCATGCCTTCGCCCGTGTCAGTGACGGCGATGCGGACATAAGGCCCCGGCTCCAGGCGCCCGGCGAACAGGCGCGCCGTCCGCGGCGATGGCGCGGCGCCGGCCTCCTCGGGGAGCGCGCCCAGGATCGCGGCGTCCTCATCGGGGTTGACGGGCCGCTCGGCGAAGCCGGGGGTGACCTCGACCGCGTCCAGGACCACCTCGATCCGTCCCTGGCGGCTACCGATCGCCTGGACGGCATTCCGGCAGAGATTGAGAAGCACCTGGTGCAGCTCGGCGGCATCGCCCATCACGGCCGCCGTTGGCGCGGCGGCGCGCGCCTCAAGCGCGATCTGCTCCGGCACGATGGGGCGCAGGACCTCGAGCGTGGTCCGCAACAGCTCGTCCAAGCGGATGCGCCGCTCCGGCCTCGGCTCCCCGCGACCCAGCGCCACGATCTGCCGGACCAGGGCCTTGCCGCGCCGGCCGGCCTTCAGCACCTGCTCGACGCTGTCGCGCCCTTTGCTTCCGGGCGGCAAGTCGTCCATTGCCAGATCTGCATAGCCGAGGATCGAGGCCAGCACATTGTTCACGTCCGCGGCGATGCCGCCGGCCAGCCGTCCGATCGCCTCCAGCTTCTGCGTCTGGTGCTGGCGGCCGAGCAGCTGCGCGCGCGCGAGCTCGGCTTCGCGCTCGGGCCTGAGATCGCGCAGCACTGCGATGATGGCGCGTTCCGCCCCTTCGCCGACGCCGGCGAGCGTGACCTCCGCGGGAACGGGCTGATGATCGACCGTGAGGGCGATCTCGCCCGATTGGGCCTCGGCGCCCGCGCCGGCAGCGGCCACCAGCTCGCGCAGGCGCTGCGCCGCGACCGGCGCGGCGATCGCTTCGATCTCCAGCCCGAGCAGCTCCGGCCCCCGGCGCAGCAGCGATTCGGCGGCGGGATTGGCCGAGCGAACGCGGCCGGAGCCGTCCAGCGTCAGGAGCGGCGTGGGCAGCGCCTCCAACAGCTCGGCCAACCGCTGCAGGGTCCGGCGCAGCTCGCTTTCGGCCGTGCCGGCCGGGGGGGCCGTGCGCAAGATGAGCTGTGCGAGGGTGCGGGCGCCGCCGCTGATCGGCACCGCCACAGCATGGATGCTGACGCGTCCTCTAGCCGCTTGCAGGGACACGCGTGCGCTGGCCGGCTCGCCGGTGGCGATCGCGCGCAACGCGAGCGCCGTGAGCCTGCCCTCCGGATCGACGCGGCCGAGGCTTTGCGCCGCGCTTGCGCCGCCAACGCCCGCCCAAGCTTGGAAAGCGGCGTTGCTGTCGAGAATCGCCGGCTCCGCGGGATCGAGGAGAAGAACCGGATCGGAGACCGGGCCCGCGGCTTCCGGCGCCTCGGGAGCAATCGGCTCGGCCGCTCCCGACGGAGTGCGGCCGCCGATCGTCACGATCGTGACCTCAGCCCCGCTCCGAATGGCTCGCTCGATCAGCGCATCGATTTCGCGCTTATCGGGCATGATCCCCCGCCGCACAGCTCGACGTCAGGCTTGTCGCCGCGCCGCGCCTTGATTGCAAGTTCGGACCGTTGCAACGAGTCCGCCGACCGATGCCCCCCACCGGTCCAGGCCGCCAATCTAGGTTGAGCCGGTAAAGGCTGTTCCAAGAATCGCGATAAATTTTCAGCAAACGTCAGAATGAACCGTTTTAGTAGCGATTTAGGAAACTCTTAAGTATTTCGACGCCTCACCTCCATCAGATAATATCCGCCCCACCTTCGGAATACCTAGGAGCGCCCCGCATCTTGCTGCGCCGCGATCCACAGACTCTCTCCAGCCCAGCCGCTTTCTACCCTCGCAATCCTGACGGGGAGATCCGCCCGACATGACCCTGGCGACGCTGCTGAAGGCGGCGCTCGTGGCCTATGGCTTGCTGCTGGGCGGCGCGTTCGTCTTCATCCGCTTCTATCCCGACCTCGCCGGCCGCACGGTCTTCGAGTGGCGGCGCGGGGCCGCTTCGATCGCCGGGTCGCTCTCCCCCGTCAGCGGGGTCGACCGCGCCTGGCTGGGCGGCGTCCCTGTGGAGCTGCTGGACCCGGGCTTCGGGGACCGGTTGGCCCAAATCGCCGGGGACGCCCGGCGCGAGATCGAAGCTCTGGCCCGCGCGGCAGCCGAGGAGGCGCGTCAGCAGGCCGTGGCTGCGGCCGAAGCCGAGCTGTCGGAGGCGGAGAGACGCCTGGGCCAGGCCGAGCAGGCATTGGCCGGCGCGTCCGTCCAGCCGCCGTCCGAGCCGGCGCCGGTCTCCGCGGGGACCGGCCTGGAGCCTGCGCTCTTCGATCCGGCGCAGGATCGGGCCGTGCTGGCGGCCGCGGGCCGGCTGGAAAGCGCCCGCGTGGCTCGCGCCAGCGCGGGCGAGGCGCTCGATGCCCGGGCGCGATCCTTCCTGGCTGAGCTTCAGCGGGACCAAGCCGTCCGGCAGCTGCGCGCTTCGTCTCGGCGGCTGGCCGAAATGGACGGGGGCGGGATCGAGATCGCCTTGGACAATGCCGGTCCGCTGGCGGTCACGCAGTTGGTCCTGGCGCTGTCGAGCCAGGGCCAGCCGGTCGCCACGCTCGGCGGGCGTGCCGTGCTCGCCTCCAAATCGACGGGCGTGAGCTTCGTCCCGGAAATCGTCAACGAGTACAACGAGAAGATCCTGGGCCTGCCGCCCAAGTTCCAGTGGCGGATGATCCTGCCGCTCGACCCCGCCCTAGAGGGCCGGCCGGGAGGCCTGTCGGTGGACGTGCTCGAGGCCGAGTTCGCGGACCCCGCCGCCCTGGAGCGGTCCACCCCTTACGGCAGCGGGATGCGGGTCTGGTCGTACCCGCAAGCGGCGGCGGCGGGCCTGTTCGAGGAGGGGCTGCGTTCGGCCGCTCCGCGCTTTCCCGAGACGCAGCGGCTCGCCGATGCGGAGCGCGCCGTTGCCGTGGCCGAAGTCGAATTGGTCCAGGCGAGGGCGGCTGCGGAAGAGAGGGCGCGGCTTGCGCATTATGTCGCCGCCGGCCCGTCAACGGCGCAGCTTGCGGCTGATGAGGCGGGGCGGCAGGCGAAGGCTGAGCAGGCGGCCGCCCGCTTGCGCGCGGCGGAGGATGAACGCGATCGGCGCCGCGCCGAACGCGACGAGATCCTCTTCCGGCTCGATCGCATCCGCTCCGGAACGGAGCCCGTCCTGCTGTCCGACCGGATCTCGGATGAGGGCTGGCAGGCCTCTCTGGAGCAGGTGAAGCGGTCGATCGCCACGCGCATCCTCGAGGCGCGGGCGCAGGAGCTGCGCGGGGCGACCCGCACCGATCCCTCCGGCGCCTTCCGCTTCACGGGGGCGCCCTTCGGCACCTATTACCTCTACAGCCTGCTGGCCGAGCCGTCGGGGCGCGCCCTGCACTATCTCCAGAGGATCGAGTCCGGGGAGGAAGGCGAGACGGTGTTCGAGCCTCCCGTGGTGATGTCGCCGGAACAGTTCCTTCAGGGCGCCATGGAGGCAGGCTCGTGACGCTGCTCTGGGGCGGCTAGCCTGGCTTGCGGGGGCGCAGCTCGGCCATGTTCCCGAACTGGCTCAGCGCCACGCCGGCCATAACCAGGACGCCGCCCACGGCCTGCTCCAGCCGCAGCGGCGTCCCGAACGCCACCGAGATCGTCACCGCGACCACCGGGATGAGGTTGAGATAGATCGAGGCGATCACCACGCCGAGCCGCTGCACGCCGAAGTTCCACATCATGACCCCGAGGCCGGCGACTGCTCCTCCCATGTAGAGGAAGATCAGCAGGTCGGACGCGGTCGGCTTCGGCATGGGCAGATGCGCCGCGCCGAGCAGGCCCGCCACGAGATAGGCCAAGGTCAGAACAGCGGCGGCCGGGATCATCGTCACGAAGGTGATCTGAACCTGGCTCATGCCGGCGAGGCTGCGCTGCGCCTCGATCGAGTACCAGCACCAGCAGAGCGTGGAGATCAACAGGAGGATCTCGCCCCCTTCCAGCACCAGCGGGTTGCCCGCGGCCTGCCAATCCACCATGGCCAGCACGCCGCCCGCGAAGGCCAGCCCTAGAGCCGGCTTGGTTCCGGCCCCGAGCGGCGCGCCGTATCCGAACCGCGCCACCAGCGCCGCCACCACCGGCCCGGCGGCGCTCAGGATCGCCGCGGTGATCGGGTTGGCATGGGCCACGCCGATCGTGTAGAGCCCGCCGAAGCCGCCGAAGCCGAGGCCGCCGATCAGCGCGACCTTGCGCCAGTTGATGCCCGCGGGCAGCAACGGGCCCGGCTTGCCGATGCGGATCAGCACCCCCAGCAGCGGCAGCGCTATCCAATAGCGGATCGCGGCGAGCGACCA
>JAREAF010000143.1 GCA_029240475.1 Rhodospirillales bacterium
GGCCGCTTGTAGGCCGTCATGCGCCGCGCGAATCCAAGCAGCGGCAGGTCTGGGTCGAGACGCTTCCCCAGCCGCCCGACATGGTCGATCAGGTCCTTCTTGGCCTGGCGGTGCGCGTCCCACACCAGCTCGTCCGAGAGCTGGTTGGCGCGGACCATGAGCTCGGGCTCGTAGCCCCAGGCGGGAAAGTTCCGGTTGAACAGCTCGGCGAAAGCAGGATGGGTCCAAGTGGGCAGATGCACGCCATTGGTGATGGCGCGGATCTTGTAGCCGGGGAACATCTTGGTCGCGGTGCGGGCATGGCGGTCGGCGACGCCGTTGACGAACCCGCTGAGATGGAGGGCAAGCCGCGTCATGTTGAGCGATTCGCGGCCGGCGAGCAGGCGCAGCTGGTCGGTTTCGATATAGCCGCGTAGCACCCACTCGACCATGTCGTAGGGGAAACGGTCGTGGCCGGCCTCGACCGGGGTGTGCGTGGTGAAGATGCACATGTCGCGCACGCGGCCGATCTCGTATTTCAGCTCGCCCGGTCCGACCTGGTCTTCGGGCCTCGGATATCGCCGCAGCAGGTCGAGGGCGAGGAAGGCGGCGTGGCCTTCGTTCAGGTGGTAGCTGCGGATATTGAAGCCGAGCGCCTGCAGGATGCGCAGCCCCCCGATCCCGAGCACCGCCTCCTGCTTCAGCCGGTAGAGCTGATCGCGGCCGTAGAGCTCGTCCGTCAGGCGCCGGTCGGGCTCGGCGTTCTCGTCGAGATCGGTGTCGAGCATCAAGATCGGAATTGTGGGGCCGATCGGGCTGCGGAGGAGATGGAGCCATGGCCGCACCCAGACCTCTCGACCTTCGAGCAGCACGGCCACTTTGGCGCGCAAGGGGGTGGCGTAGGTTTCCGGGTGCCAGGGATCGGGATGCTCCACCTGCTCGCCGACGGGCGAGATCTCCTGGCGGATATAGCCGCGCCGGCTGACCAGCGTCACGAACACGGCCGGTATGCCGAGATCGGCGCAGGAGCGCGCCGTGTCTCCGGCGAGCACCCCCAAGCCGCCGCTATAGGTGTGCATTTCCGGTCTCGCCGCGATCTCCATCGAGAAATAAGCGATCCGGGTCCGGCCGAGGAACGGGCCGATAGTAACGGACGGCCCGGCAGAGGCGGTCTCGAGACCGGGTGCGGCGGGATCCGGGCTGAGGATGGAGTTCATGGCTGTCGGTGATTTCGGGTGCGTGCGCCGGGGTGACCGAAGGACAGGGGGCGGGGCGCCTGAATATGTGGGGAAAGATGGCAAACAGAGGGTTAAGGATAGCAGGGCCGGTTCCGGCCCGTCATCGGATTCCGGGCGGGAGCACAGATTGCCGGCTCAAAATCAAATCATTTCGGCACATTGCCGCATAGCGCTCAGCCGATGAGATAGATTGATCCCGCTCTCGGGTCTGTCCAGGATAGGGCGCTCAAAAAGGTTCACTCAACGTCCGGAACGATCCTGACATGACAAGCAGTGCGGCGAACCGCCCGCTGGCGCGCGATGCGATGGCCTTCGTGCTTGCCGGCGGGCGCGGCAGCCGCCTCATGGAGCTGACCTCCAAGCGCGCCAAGCCCGCCGTCTATTTTGGCGGCAAGTCGCGCATCATCGATTTCGCCCTTTCCAACGCGCTGAACTCCGGCATCCGGCGAATCGGGGTCGCTACGCAATACAAGGCCCACAGCCTGATCCGTCACCTCCAGCGCGGCTGGAACTTCTTCCGCCCGGAGCGCAACGAGAGCTTCGACGTGCTGCCCGCTTCGCAGCGCGTCTCCGAGGAGCAGTGGTATCTGGGCACGGCCGATGCCGTGTACCAGAACCTCGACATCATGGAGTCGTACGGTCCCGAATATGTGGTCATCCTGGCCGGAGATCACGTCTATAAAATGGATTACGAGCTGATGCTCGCGCAGCACGCGAACTCGGGTGCGGACGTGACGGTGGGCTGCATCGAGGTTCCCCGGGTGGAGGCGACCGGCTTCGGGGTCATGGGCGTCGACGGCCAGGACCGGATCGTCTCCTTCATCGAGAAGCCGAACGATCCGCCGGGGATGCCCGACCGGCCGGATTTCTCGCTGGCGAGCATGGGGATTTACGCCTTCAAGGCCGAGGCCCTTTACGAGCAGCTGCGGCGCGATGCCGCCGACCTGCAGTCGAGCCACGATTTCGGGCGCGACCTCATCCCGTGGCTGGTCTCCCACGGCAAGGCCGTCGCCCATCGCTTCTCCAAGAGCTGCGTGCGCAGCGACCAGGAGCAGGCGATCTACTGGCGCGACGTGGGGACGGTGGACGCCTATTGGGAGGCGAATATCGACCTCACCACCGTGCAGCCGCACCTGGACCTGTATGACCGCGACTGGCCGATCTGGACCTACGGCGAGGTCACGCCCCCGGCCAAGTTCGTTCACGACGAGCAGGGCCGCCGCGGATTGGCCGTGAGCTCGCTCGTCTCGGGCGGATGCATCATCTCCGGCGCCAGCCTCCGGCGGTCCCTCCTGTTCACCGGCGTTCACGTGCATTCCTACGCCCAGCTCGAGGGCGCCGTCGTGCTGCCCTATGTCGACATCGGCCGGCACGCGCGGTTGAGCAACGTCGTGATCGACCGCGGCGTGCGCATTCCCGAGGGACTGATCGTCGGCGAAGATCCGGATGCGGATGCGCGCCGATTCCGCCGAACGCAACGTGGCATATGCCTGATCACGCAGCCGATGATCGACCGCCTGAAGTGACGGGACCCAAGGTCCTTTCGGTCGCTTCCGAGCTGTTTCCTCTGATCAAGACCGGCGGGCTCGGCGACGTCGCCGGCGCGCTGCCGCGCGCCCTTGGGCAGCTCGGCGTCGAGGTGCGCAATCTCCTGCCGGGGTATCCGGCCGTGTTGGAGCGGCTGAAAAGCGTGCAGCCGCTGCGCCCCTTGCCGAACCTGTTCGGAGGGGCGGGCCGCCTGCTCTCGGGGAAGCAAGACGGGCTGGACCTGCTGATCATCGACGCGCCGCACTTCTATGGCCGCGCCGGGCATCCGTATCTCGCCCCGGACGGGACCGACTGGCCCGACAATGCCGAGCGCTTCGCGGCGCTGGGCTGGCTCGCGGCGCAGATCGGGCAGGGGCTGCTGGCCAACTGGCGCCCTGACATCGTGCATGCGCATGACTGGCAGGCCGGGCTTGCTCCCGCCTACCTCGCCTTGTCCGGCCGGCCGCGGCCGCCCACCGTGCTAACGGTCCACAACCTCGCCTTCCAGGGACAATTTCCCGCCGCGCTGCTCGATCGCCTGAACCTGCCGCACTCGGCCTTCGCGGTCGAGGGCGTGGAATATTACGGGTCCATCGGCTTTCTGAAGGCGGGGCTGTTCTTCGCCGACCGGGTGACCACCGTCAGCCCGACTTATGCGCGCGAGATCCAGACTCCGGCCTTCGGGATGGGGCTCGAGGGCCTGCTGCGCGCGCGGGCCGACCGGCTGACCGGCATCGTGAACGGCATCGACGAGGAGGTCTGGAACCCTGAAACCGACCCGCACCTGCCGCACCGCTATTCCGCGAGGACGCTGGGCGGCCGGGCCTCGAACAAAGCCCATCTGCAGCGCCGGTTCGGGCTGGCGCAGGATCCGGCCGCGCCCCTGCTCGGGGTGATCAGCCGGCTGGCTTGGCAAAAGGGCATGGACCTGCTGCTCGGCGCTCTGCCGAGTCTCGCCGCGATGGGGACCCAGCTGGCCGTGCTCGGCACCGGCGATGAGGCGCTGGAGCAGGCCTTCCTGCAGGCGGCCCGGGCGCATCCGGGGGCGATCGGCTGCGTGCTCCGCCACGAGGAGCCGCTCGCCCATCAGCTGCAGGGCGGGGCCGACGCAATCCTGGTCCCGTCGCGGTTCGAGCCCTGCGGCCTGACACAGCTCTATGGGCTCCGTTACGGGGCGGTCCCGATCGTCTCCCGGGTCGGGGGCCTCGCCGACACCATCGTCGATGCGAACGAGGCCGCTTTGCTGGACGGGGTCGCCACCGGCTTCCAATTCGCCCCGGTCACGGTCGAAGCGCTGGAAGGCGCGGTGGGGCGTGCCGTCGAGCTTCATCGCGACCGGGCGCTCTGGCGCCGGCTCCAGCGCCGGGGAATGACCCGCCGCGTCGGCTGGTCGCGCGCGGCGGAGCAATATGCCGAGCTGTATCGGAGCCTCCTCCACAGCAGGAGCTTGACCAGCTGAGCCCGCATGCGCCCGCCATCCAGCCTTGCGGGTTATCCTCGCGGCACCAGGCGCCGACAAGATCCCGGCCAGGGGAGCCCGAACAGGGCTCGATGTGACTGGATCAGGAACGGCAGGCTATCGCGTGGCGTTTTGCGCGGGGGGTGAACGCATGACGCGCAATGAGGTCGGGCCGGCGCTTGCGGGCGCACGGGCATGGGTAGGGGATGAGCGCAGATCCATCGCCAATCCCCGGTGATCCTGCCGCCGCAGAGGTGACGAGCACTCCGGCCAAGAAGCTGGGGAGAGCGGCGCCGACCAATGTTGGTCTGGGCCGGCGGCTCGTCTCCGGTTTTGGCGCGCAGACCCTTACGATGATCGTGATGGTGGGGGAGCGGTTCCTGATGGTGCCGCTGTTCCTCTACGCCTGGGGCCTGACGCTCTTCGAGGATTACTCTCTTATGGTGGCGGCCGCGGGCTTGGTGCGCCTGATCGATTTCGGCATGGAATCCTACTACTCGGCCTCCCTTCGGCTTTCCTTTTCCTCGGGGCGGATGGAGGAGTTCCAGCGGCACATCGCGATCGGCATGGGCATCTACCTGTCGATCATCTGCGTGGCACTCCTGCTCTCCACCGCATTTCTCCTGCTGCCGGTGACCAGCTTGCTGGGTCTATCGGGATTGAGCGAGAGCAACGCAAGCCTGGTGTTCTGGGTCCTCACCTTCAACAGGTTGGCGTTCCTGCCGCGAGCGGTCGTTCGGCCCATCTACACCGCACATGGCGAATTCAGCCGCGGCGAGAACGTCTTCACCCTGGCCAGCATCGCGCAGACCGCGATAGCGGCGGGTCTCCTGCTGATGAAAGTGCAGCCCGGCCCATACAACATCGTGCTGACATGCACCTTCTTTCTGACCTCCTGGTTGCCGATGATCGTCGACCAGAGGCGACGGTATCCGGGCTTGAGCTATCGTCCCGCCCTGCCAACCTTGAAGGAACTCAAGACCATCTTCCGCAGGGCCGGCTTCTATCTGGTCCGGGACTGGGGGGAGGTGCTTATAAGCAACGGGCCGGTACTGCTGATCGGCCTGCTGGCCCGGCAACCCGGCGCCATTCTTATCTTCAACGCCAGCCGGGTGCTGATTGGCCTTGCTCGCCAGTTCACCATACAGCTGGCGAAAAGCGGCGGGTTCGAGATGTCGCGTCAGTTGGCGCAGCGGGACCGTGCCGGACTGATCTCGCTTTATCTGAGCCTCGGCCGGAGCATCGGCGCCCTCACCGGGATCGCGGCCGGATTCATCTTGGTCACTGCCGGGCCGCTGATCGAGGTCTGGACCCACGGCAAGGCTCCCTACGATCCCCTCATCATCCTCGCCTTCCTGTCCGGCGTTCTGATCAGCGGGCCCGCCCAAAACTCCATCATGCTCCTGCATATGAGCAACGTGCCGCGGCCGCTGGCGACCGCCTCCTTGGTGCAGCTGTGCCTTGTCTCAGCGCTCATGTTCGTGCTGGTGCCGCGATTCGGGCCGCTTGGAGCTGCGGTAGCGCTCGGCTTTTCCGAGTGCATGTCGGCCATCTGGTCCCATCACGCCGCCACGGTGCTGCTGAGGCTGCCTCAGCTTCGCTACGCGGCACGGGCCTTCGGCAGCGAGCTTGCCGGGTTCGCCCTAGGATGCGCGGTTGCGGTGGCAGTACTATCGTTTCACTACCCGAGTAATCTTTGGGCGCTCGCCGTCTTCTACCTGATTTCGAGCGCCGCCGTGAGCATCCCCGCCTTTTATCTGGCAGTAGGGCCCAAGCAGCGGCGTCGCCTATGGACTAAGCTGAATCTCGTCCCGGCTAAATCGTGACCGGCTGCAGGGCGTGGAAGTTGGCGCCGAATACTATAATTTGCGAATATAAAAGTTCGTGTTACCTGGAAGCCGATAGGAGTACGAGGGAACCGCAGAAGTGAACGCGACAGGTTTGGGAGCGAACGAATGGTTCGAAAAGCATTTTGTTTTTGGCACGCGTATTCTTATTCTAACGCCAGGAATTCCTTAACTATGCGGTAACTCCTGGGTGGCTAGTTTGCGCCAGCGGTCTACAAGGAGGTACCTGATGAAGATGAGACCGGGTTTGGAGCGCATCGACTTTGCAGCCTTGCGGCGCCGGGATTTCCTGAAAGGGCTCGCCGCGAGCGCCCTGTGCACGGTGCCTGTCCCGACCACAAGCACGACCAAGCTGACCTGGAACCCCAACGTGGTGTGCCCGCTCGTCAACCCGAAGATCTACAATGTTCCGACGACGGGAGCGAGCATCAAGCTGGCGGCTGGTGAGCACGCCATCGTCAAGTTGCCGAACAACGCCATCGTCACGGGCCCGGTCCGGATCAGCGCCCCGGCCTCTTTCACGCCGACCACCAACGGGGCGAGAGTCCACATCATCGGCGGCTCGATTCGCGACGACCGGCCTCTGACCCAGATGAATTACGAGCTGCTCCTGATCCAGGGCGTCGGCATCGCCTATGTCGAAGGTCTTTTCATAGACAAGAACGACCGGTGCGGCTCGAACCTGGTCCTCCGAGGCAATTACACCACCTCAGGCAATTATGGCCCGGCGGGCGATCTGATCGTTCAGAATTGCCGGTTCGTCGATTGCAACTGGTGGGACACGCGGGTCGGCGATCCGTTCACAAAGCACGGCGATTGGATCATTCCCCAGACGCAGACCTACCGCTTGCGCATCGACCGCTTCACCGGGCGGACATGGGCCACGGGTTTCATGTTCTCTGTCAACGAGGCGAACAAATTCCTTCCCGGCCCGCAATTCTACAAGGGCTGCTACATCAAGAACACGAACATGATCCTGAACAACACCGCGTTGAACCCCAAGCCCGGGCACAAGCCCAGCGGCGTGGTGGGATGGTTCGGCGGCTGCAGCAGCGGGATCAAATACGGCCTCGAAAACATTTGGGCCTATCACGACACCAGCAGCTCTCCGAAGGACCTGAAGGGAGCGAACTCCTTGCTGGTGCCCAAGTCCGATGTCTTTTCCGCCTG
>JAREAF010000144.1 GCA_029240475.1 Rhodospirillales bacterium
CGCCGCCGCCCTGGCTCCCGCCGAACCGCTCCCGCCGTCCGACCTCGACGAGCGCGACATCGCCGGCGGCGGCTGGCTCAACGAGGAGCTGCCGCAGAAGCCGAGCCGCGCGCTCGCCGGGCTCATCTTCTTCGACAACGGCTCCTCCAAGCTGAAGCCGAAAGCGCGGGACGTGCTGCGGGCCGTCGCGGCGCTGCAGCGCGAGCATGGCGGCGTGCTGCGGCTGGTCGGCCATGCCAGCAGCGTCCTCTCCGCCGCGATCGACCCGACCGAGGGAGCGGAGATCAACCGCCGCGTCGCCCAGCGGCGGGCGGCGTCGACGGCGGCCGAGCTGCGCCGCCTCGGCCTCGCGCCCGACCAGATCCAGATCGGCGCGGAAGGCGCCGAGGCGCCCGCCTATGACGAGGCCACGCCGCTTGGCGAGGCCGGCAACCGGCGGGTCGAGATCTATCTCGAGCTGTAGCGCGCTTCACCCGCCCGGCTTCGCGACCATCAGCCAGAACACGGCAAGGAGGGCGAGGAAGGCCGGCCAGCCGAGCCCGTACCAGGCGCGCATGGCAATGAAATAGGCGCGGGGCAGGGGCTGGCCCGACGCGTCCGCCTCTTGCGCAAGGTCGCGGGCCCGGATCTGCAACGCCACGACGAGCGCCCAGCATGAGCCTGCGATCGCGTAGAGCGCGTAGGCGACCGACAGCCACGGCGCGAACGGGTCGTGCCCGCCGAGCCAGATCAGCGCCGCGCCGCTCGCCGGCTGCACCAGCCCCGAGGTCAGCGTGAACCACCAATCCGCGCGCACGGTGTTCGCCGTCGCGGCCGCGATGGCCGGAACGGAGCCCGAGCGATGCGTCATCCACAGATGCGCTGCGGTTCCCAGGCCCGTGCCGAACAAGACCGTCGCGCTGAGGATGTGCACCCATTTGAGGAGCAGATAGGCGTCCATGCCTCACCGGTCCTCGGCGATGGCCAGCAGCGCCAGCGTGGCCAGCATGACGATCGGCGTCTTGGCGAGACCGCCCAGCGGCTCCAGCCACAGCGCGGGCGCGGCGGCGGTCAGCACGGCGAGATAGGCGCCGGTCACCGCCAGCATGAGCGCGCCCGCGCGCGCGAGCTTGCGTGCGAGCAGAAGCCAGAGCCCCAGCCCCAGATCGATACTCCCGCCCGCGATCCAGGCCGGCGCGAGCAGCCCCTCCGGAATGCCCGCGGCCCGGAAGAGCGCATCGCCGCCGGCGCGCGGCATCCAGAAGAGCGCGGCCAGGCCCGTCCAGATCCAGAACAGCGCGAGACCGAACCGAAGCAGCGGCCGCAGGAAGAAGAGCCGCGCATGCCACAGGTCCTGCGCCCCCGCCGGCCTGCCCCTCAGCGCGTCGGCCATGCGACGCGGGCGAATGCCGGTGGCCGCGACGAAGGGCGCCGGGTCGCCCGCGTTGCCGTGTAGCAGCTGCTCGACGGCCGTGGTTCGCAGCGGACCAGGCCCGAGGCGATCGCCCAGGCGCGCGGCCGCCCGCACTAGCGGCAGGGGTACGGGCACCAGCCGCGCCGGCGGAAGCCCGAACCACGCGCGGAGGGTTTGCGCGATCTCCGCCGTGGTGAGCCGCTGCGGCCCCACGGGCTCGAGCACGGTCCGGGCAAACCGCGAGTCCCGCAGCACCAGAGAGACGGTCTCGCTCAGATCGTCGAGATGGATCGGCTGAAACGGCTGGTCGCCCCGGCCGGGCAGGGGAGTGAAGCCGGGCAGTGCCGCCAGCGCGCGCAGCAGCGAAGTGCCGCCATAGGACCGGTCGCCATAGACCAGCGATGGCCGCAGGATGGTCCAGTTCAGGTCGAGCGCCTTCAGCGCCTGTTCGGCGGCATGCTTGGTCCGCGCATATTCGGTCCCGGCCTCCGGGTCGGCGCTGATCGCGGACAGGTGCAGGACGCGCCGCACCTTGGCCTCGACGCAGGCGTGGTAGAGCGCCAAGGGCGCGTCCAGATGAACCGCACGCAAGTTCTGCCCGCGCCCCGACTGCAGCGCGCCCGCGCAATTGATCACCGCGTCCACGCCTTCCAGCAGCGGGCGCCAGTCCTCGGACCGAAGCATGCGGTTGAGGTCAGCGCGGACGGCCTGGATATCGGGAAAGCGCCGCTCCAGCCGGGCCGGATCGCGCACCGCCGCGCGGATCTGGTGGGGGTCGCTCAGCAACCGGCCCAGCACATGCGACCCGATGAAACCGTTGGCGCCCAGCAACAGGATGCGCATGCGGCCGAGCCTATCCCGTAGATCGATGTTACTTTAGAAGAACCTGATGGAACTCCGAAGGGGAATCAGCGGGGCCAAACTTGCGCTCCCTCGGCCGAGCCGCTATCGCTCTCTGCCCTGCCTCGACCACGGCATTTTCAGGACCGGACCCATGACCGCTGCCCAGCCCCTCACCATCGCGATCGCCGGCCTCGGCACCGTCGGCGCGGGGGTGATGCGGCTCTTGACCGAGAATGCGGCGCTGATCGAGCGCCGGGCCGGCCGCCCGATCCGCGTGGCCGCCGTCTCGGCCCGCGACCGTACCCGCGATCGCGGCGTCGACCTTGGCCCCATCGCCTGGTTCGGCGATGCGGTGGCGATGGCGCATGAGGCGCCGGCGGAGGTGTTCATCGAGCTGATCGGCGGGGCCGAAGGCATCGCGCGCGCGGCGGTGGAGGCCGCGATCGGGCGCGGGCGCTCGGTCGTCACGGCCAACAAGGCGCTGCTCGCCCATCACGGCACGGCGCTGGCGCGCCAGGCCGAGGCCAAGGGCGTCGCGCTCGCCTATGAGGCGGCGGTCGCCGGCGGCATCCCCGTCATCAAGTCCATCAAGGAGGGCCTCGCCGGCAACCGCATCCAGAGCGTCTACGGCATCCTCAACGGCACCTGCAATTTCATCCTCTCGACCATGCGCAAGAGCCGGCGCAGCTTCGCCGACGTGCTCGCCGAGGCGCAGAAGCTGGGCTATGCCGAGGCCGATCCGGCCTTCGACATCGACGGGCTCGACACCGCCCACAAGCTCGCGGTCCTGGCGAGCCTCGCCTTCGGCGCGGAGGTCAATCTCTCAGGCGTGCATGTCGAGGGCATCCGGGCCATGAGCCCGGTCGATATCGACTATGCCGACGAGCTCGGCTTCCGCATCAAGCTGCTCGGCATCGCCCGTCGCACCGAGCACGGGCTCGAGCAGCGGGTGCACCCGGCCATGGTCCCGGTCGGCGCCTCGATCGCGCATGTGGACGGCGTCTTCAATGCCGTGGTGACCGAGGGCGATTTCGTCGGCCGCACACTGATGGAAGGGCGCGGCGCGGGGGCGGGGCCGACCGCCTCGGCCGTGGTCGCCGACCTCATCGACCTCGCCCGCGGCGAGCGCCGCCCGGCCTTCGCCGTGCCGGCCTCCGATCTCAAGCCGATGCCGAGCGCGCCGATGGACCGCCACCGCGGCGCCTATTACGTGCGGCTGATGGTGGTGGACCGGCCCGGTGTGATCGCCGACGTCGCCGCCGCGCTGCGCGACGAGGAGGTCTCGATGGAGGCCATGATCCAGCGCGCGCGCGATCCCGGCGAGGCGGTGCCCGTCGTGCTGACCACGCATGAGACCGAGGAGGCGCGCATGCGTCGGGCCCTCGCGCGGATCTCGCGCCTCGATTCGGTGGTGGAGCCGCCGCACATGATCCGCATTGAGGCGCTCTGATCCAAGCCTGAATGTCAGCGAGCGGCATCTCTGCGCCTTGCGCGAGACCGCACGCAAACTGGTCGGTCAGATGTCGGCCGAGCTGTGCAGGGAGGACCGGCTGCTGGACACCGGGATCGCCTGCCGCCCCGCGCCTCTCCGACAGGACGAATACGACTGCGCGGCGCCCTAAGGCAGCGGACCCCTTGCCGCTAGACCGGATTGCACGCCTAATACGGCGAAAGTCGGTTTGACACGACGGCGATCCGGGGGAGGCCATGAGCAACAACAAGGGCGACAACAAAAGCTCGGTGATGGACCGCAACCTCGCGCTCGAGGCGGTGCGGGTGACGGAGGCCGCCGCGCTCGCGGCCTCGCGCCTGATGGGGCGGGGCGACGAAAAATCCGCGGACCAGGCCGCGGTGGACGCCATGCGGCGCGCCCTCAACGGACTCTCGATCCGAGGTCGCGTCGTCATCGGCGAAGGCGAGCGGGACGAGGCGCCGATGCTCTATATCGGCGAGGAGGTCGGCACCGGCGAAGGCCCGAAGATCGACATCGCGCTGGACCCGCTGGAGGGCACGACCATCACCGCCAAAGGCGGGCCCAACGCGCTCGCGGTGGTGGCGATGGCGGAGGAGGGCGGGTTCCTCAACGCGCCCGACGTCTATATGGACAAGATCGCCGTCGGCGGGGGGCTGCCGGAAGGCGTAGTCGATCTCGACGCCGAGCCGGCTGAGAATCTGCGCGAGCTGGCGAAGGCCAAACAGGTCGACATCTCCGACATCGTCGTCTGCATCCTCGACCGGCCGCGCCATGCCGAGCTGATCGCGAAGGTCCGGTCGGCGGGCGCACGCATCATGCTCATCTCGGACGGCGACGTCTCCGGCGTGATCGCGACGTCGCGGCCGGAGAGCGGCGTCGACATGTATCTGGGCAGCGGCGGCGCGCCCGAGGGCGTGCTGGCGGCCGCCGCGCTGCGCTGCATCGGCGGCCAGATGCAGGGCCGGCTCATCTTCCGCAACGAGGACGAAAAGGCGCGCGGCCGCAAATGGGGGCTGACCGACCTCGACCGCAAATACGGGATGCTCGACCTGGCCAAAGGCGACGTCATGTTCGCCGCGACCGGCGTGACCGACGGCACCATGCTGAAGGGCGTGCGCCGCTTCCATGGCGGCGCCACCACCCATTCCATGGTGATGCGCTCCAAGTCCGGCACCGTGCGCGTCATCGAGGCCACGCACAATTTCGAGCGCAAGACCGGCTTCGACCCGGTTGACCGCTGAGCCCGAATCAGGGTCAGAAGTCAGACGTCAGAAGTCAGAAGTCAGAAGTCAGAAGTCAGAAGTCAGAAGTCAGAAGTCAGAAGTCAGAAGTCAGAAGTGAAAACTGTGGCCTTTGTGCTCGGACTTTTGACTTCTGTTGCAAGCTGCCTCGGTGCGTCCTCAATCAAGGCGATCGTCAGCCGAAGCCCGGCTTCGACGCGGGTTGACCGCCGAGCCCGAATCAGGGTCAGAAGGTCAGGATGGCAGAAGGAGCATCTGACTTCTGACTTCTGACGTCTGACTTCTGGTTCAGGGGGAGTCTGGCATGGGCGCGGTGCTGGGCGTCGAGCGGTCCGTGTGCGGCCGGCTCTGGCGCGAGCGGCTGGAGGATTGGAGCCTCGCGGCCGCGCTCGCCCAGAATCACGGCCTGCCGGAGATCGTCGCCCGCGTGCTGGCGGCGCGCGGCGTCACCGCTGAGCTGGTGCAGACGTTCCTCAAGCCCACCCTGCGTGCGCTGCTGCCCGACCCTTCGCAGCTCACGGACATGGACCTCGCCGCCGCACGGCTCGCCCGCGCGATCGAGGCGGGGGAGAGCGTCGCTGTGTTCGGCGATTATGACGTCGACGGCGCCACGTCGGCGGCGCTGCTGCACCGCTTCTTCAAGGCCGCGGGCCGGCCGCTCAGGCTTTACATCCCCGACCGGATGAAGGAGGGCTACGGCCCGAATGCCCCGGCTTTGCGCCGCCTCAAATCCGAGGGCGTATCGCTGGTGGTCACGGTCGATTGCGGCATCACCGCTTACGCGCCGCTCGCCGACGCCGCCGAGATCGGGCTCGAGGTCATCGTCGTCGATCATCACGTCGCCGAGCCCGAGCTGCCGCGCGCCGTCGCGGTGGTCAATCCGAACCGGCTCGACGAGAGCGGCGCCTTGCGCCAGCTTGCCGCTGTAGGAGTGACCTTCCTGCTGCTGGTCGCGGTCAATCGCGCGCTGCGGCGGGCGGGCTGGTGGAGCGCGTCGCGGCCCGAGCCGGAGCTGCTCGATTATCTCGACCTGGTGGCGCTCGGCACCATCTGTGACGTGGTGCCGCTCACCGGCCTCAACCGCGCGCTGGTGACGCAAGGGCTGAAGGTGCTCTCCAAGCGCGGCTCGGTGGGTTTGGCGGCGCTCGCCGACGCGGCGCGCCTGAAGGAGCGCCCCGGCGCCTATCATTGCGGCTTCCTCCTGGGCCCGCGCGTCAATGCGCGCGGGAGGGTGGGCGATGCCGATCTCGGCGTTCGCCTGCTCACCGCCGAGGACCCGGTCGAGGCGGCTGGCCTCGCGCAGCGGCTCGACCGCCTGAATGAGGAGCGCCGTGCCATCGAGGCTGCGATGCTCGAGGAGGCGATCGCGATCGTCGAGGCGGAGGCGGAGCCCGACGCCAAGCTCGCCTTCGTCGCGCGCGAGGGCTGGCATGCCGGGGTGATCGGCATCGTCGCGAGCCGCTTGAAGGAACGCTACAACCGCCCGGCCCTGGTCGCCGCGATCGGGGAGGAGGGTCTGGCCAAAGGCTCCGGCCGCTCGGTGCCCGGAATCGATCTCGGCAGCGCGATCCTGGCGGCGCGGCAATCGGGGCTGCTCGTCAATGGCGGCGGGCATGTCATGGCCGCGGGATTCACCGCGCGCGCGGAGGACCTGGCGAAGCTCAAATCCTTCCTCGCCGAGCGCATGGCGCGGCAGATCGCGGAGGGCGGGCTCGTGCCGACGCTCGCCATAGACGGTGTGCTGCAGCCCGGCGGGGCGACGGTCGAGCTGACGCAGCTCCTGGAGCAGGTCGGCCCGTTCGGCTCGGGCAATGCCGAGCCGCGCTTCGTGCTGCCGGCGGTGCGGGTGGCGAAAGCGGACCCCGTGGGCGAGAACCATGTGCGCTGCATCCTGATGGGCAGCGACGGCGCGCGGCTCAAGGGCATCGCCTTCCGCTCGGCCGGCACGCCCTTGGGCCAGGCGTTGATCCAGGCCCGGGGCGCGGCGATCCACCTGGCGGGCCATTTGCGGGCGGATAGCTGGCAGGGGCGCGAGGAGACGCAGCTCCTGATCGAGGACGCGGCGCCCGCCTTCTGAGCCCGAGGTCAGAAACCGGTTGCCTGAAAGGGGCCAGTGGCTTAGAAGACCACGGCTTTTCGCCGGGCGTTCGGTTCAGCCCGCGCCGCCTCGTCCCCATCGTCTAGAGGCCTAGGACACCAGCCTTTCACGTTGGTAACACGGGTTCGAATCCCGTTGGGGA
>JAREAF010000145.1 GCA_029240475.1 Rhodospirillales bacterium
CCGAGGCCATGCGGGCTCCGGTGCAGGCAGAGGCGCCCGAGGAAGAGTCGCACTCCGCCCCCGTTCCGCGGGCGCGCGGCAACATCTTCCGGCGCGTGACCGGCGGGGCGGCCGGGCTGATGCGGGCGGGCGTCGATCTGCTCGACCGCCAAGCCGAGCCGCCAGCGCAGCCGCAGCGGGCTCGGCAGGCGCCGAAGCTTGCGCGCGAGCGCGAGGCTCCGGCGGCCGAGCAGCCGGCGGTGCAGCCGCGCCTCTCCGGCCTCGACCCGGCGGACCGACTCGGCGGCGACGAGGACCTCCTGGACATCCCGGCCTTCCTGCGCCGCCAGGCGAACTGACCTGACCTCCTCCGATCCGGCCGCCCGACTCCGACGCAAGGAGCCGGGCGGGCCGGACGGGTGGGGTCCCGCCCCACCCCGGCCTTGAGAGGCCGAAGCCTTTCCCCCTATAGTCTCGGCGCTCATCGACGGCCCTTGCCGCCGCAACTCAGCCGGACCTGCTTCATGCCCGACCTCTCTCGCCATCGCCTGCGTTGCCTCAGCCGCGCGCTTTGCGGCGCCCTCCTGCTGGCGCTCGGGGCCTGCGGCTCGGACAAGGAGGAGGAGTATGTGGAGCGGCCCGTGGAGGAGCTTTACAACGAGGGCCTCGACGCCCTGCACGCCGGCGAGAACGACGACGCGGCGACCCTGTTCGACGAGGTCGAGCGCCAGCATCCCTATTCGACCTGGGCGACCCGCGCGCAGCTCATGGCCGCCTATTCTCATTATCGAGAGGCGCGCTACGACGACGCGCTGAACGCGATCGACCGGTTCCTGTCGCTCCATCCCGGTCATCAGAGCGCGCCCTACGCCTATTACCTGCGCGCCCTCTGCTACTACGAGCAGATCGCCGACGTGACGCGCGATCAGAAGAACACCGAGCTGGCGCTCGCCGCCTTGGGCGAGGTGGTCCGCCGCTACCCCGAATCCCCCTATGGGCGCGACGCGCAGCTCAAGATCGACCTGACCCACGACCATCTGGCCGGCAAGGACATGGAGATCGGCCGCTTCTACCTGAAGCGCGGCGAGTACCAAGCGGCGATCAACCGGTTCCGGCGCGTCGTCGAGCGCTACCAGACCACCACCCATGTGCCCGAGGCGCTGCACCGGCTGACCGAAGCCTATCTCGCCCTCGGAATCGTCGACGAGGCGCAGACCGCCGCGGCCGTGCTCGGCCACAACTATCCGGGCAGCGAGTGGTACGCCGACAGCTACCTGCTCCTGACCGGGGTCGATGCGCGCCCGCAGGAGAACAAGGACTCCTGGATCAGCCGGACCTTCGGCGCGATCTTCTAGAGAGCGGATGCTCGCCAGCCTCGCGATTCGGGATGTGGTGCTCATCGACCGGCTGGACCTGGGCTTCGCGCCCGGCCTGACGGTCCTCACCGGCGAGACCGGCGCGGGCAAATCGATCCTCCTCGACGCTTTGGGGCTCGCGCTCGGGCAGCGCGGCGACGCCGGCCTGGTCCGGCACGGCGCCGCGCAGGCCAGCGTCACCGCCGTGTTCGAGATCCCGGAGGACCACGAGGCGCGCCGGATCGCCGCCGAGCAGGGCATCGCCGACGACGGCGGGCCCCTGATCCTGAAGCGCACCTTGAGCGCCGACGGGCGCAGCCGGGCCTTCGTCAATGACGAGCCCGCCAGCGTCGGCCTGCTGCGCCGCCTCGGCGCGGCGCTGGTCGAGATCGAAGGGCAGTTCGAGAGCCAGGGCCTGCTCGACTCGGCCACGCACCGCGCCCTGCTCGACGCCTTTGCCGCCAACCACAAGCGGGCCACGGAGACCGCATCGGCGGCGCGGGCGTGGGCGGAGGCGCGGCGGCTGAAGGCCGAGGCGGATGCCGAGATCGCCCGCACGCGCGCCGACGAGGATTTCCTCAGGCACGCCCTCTCCGAGCTGGACGCCTTCGATCCCAAGCCCGGCGAGGAGCAGGAGCTGGCTGACCTCCGGCAGCGGCTGATGCATCGCGAGAAGATCGGCGAAGCCGTCTCGGCCGCCGAGAGCGAGCTGGCCGGCGAGCGCGGCGCGGAGCGCTCGATCAATGCGGCGCGCCGCGCGCTGGACCGGGTCGCGAGCAAGGCGGGCCCGTCCGTGCAGGCGGCGCTGGCTGCGCTCGACCGGGGCTCCGCCGAGCTGGCCGAAGCCGTCGCGGCGCTGCGCTCGGCCGCCGCCGAGGCGGACCTGGACCCGCGGCGCCTCGCCGACGCCGAGGAGCGGCTGTTCGGCCTGCGCGAGCTGGCCCGCAAGCATCGGGTCGATGTCGATGCCCTCCCCGCCCTCAAGGAGCAATTCGCCGCGCGGCTCGGGGCCCTCGACGATCAGGGCGGGCTGCTCGCGCGCCGCACCGAGGAGGAGCGCCAGGCGCGCGCCTCCTATCTGACCTCCGCCGAGGCGCTGAGCGCCGCTCGCGCGGAGGCGGCCAAGCGCCTCGACAAGGCGGTCAATGCCGAACTGAAGGCACTGAAGCTGGAGAAGGCGAAGTTCCGCACCAAAGTCGGCCGCCTCACAGAAGAGCAGTGGGGCGAATCGGGAATCGACTGCGTGGCCTTCCAGATCGCGACCAACCCCGGCGCGCCCTTCGCGCCGCTGGCGCGCATCGCCTCGGGGGGCGAGCTGGCGCGGCTCATGCTCGCCGTCACCGTCTGCCTCGCGCGCGCCAATCCGGTGCCGACGCTGGTCTTCGACGAGGTCGACGCGGGGGTCGGCGGCGCGACGGCGGCGGCCGTCGGAGAGCGGCTGGCGCGGCTCGCCTCCGAGCTGCAGGTGCTGGTCGTCACGCATTCCCCGCAGGTCGCTGCGATCGGACGCCACCACTGGCGCGTCTCCAAGGAGACCGTCTCCGGCGCGGCGCGCACGCGCCTGGCGCCGCTCGATGCAAGCGCCCGGCGCGAGGAGATCGCGCGCATGCTCTCGGCTGCGGAGGTCACCGCCGAGGCCCGCGCGCAGGCCGACCGGCTCCTGGCCGCGGCGGAGGCCGCGGCGTGAGCCCGAGAACCGAACCGAAGGCAGTCGAGAAGCTGACGCGCGCGGAGGCGGAGGCCGAGCTGGCGCGGCTGGCGGAAGCGATCGCGCATCACGACCGGCTCTATTACCAGCAGGACGCGCCGGAGATCTCCGACGCCGACTATGACGCGCTGCGCCAGCGCAACGCCGCCATCGAGGCGCGCTTCCCCGAGCTGGTCCGCGAGGACTCCCCCTCGCTGAGGGTCGGCGCGGCGCCGGCCGAGACCTTCGCCAAGGTGAAGCATCTGAAGCCGATGCTGTCGTTGGAGAATGCGTTCGACGAGGCGGACGCGCGCGACTTCGCCGCGCGGGTGCGCCGATTCCTGAAACTCGATGCCGACGCGGCGCTCGAGCTGACCGCCGAGCCGAAGATCGACGGTCTCTCGGCCAACCTGCTCTACGAGAAGGGCCGGTTCGTGCGCGGCGCGACGCGCGGCGACGGCACGGTCGGCGAGGACATCACCGCCAATCTGCGCACGCTGAAGGACATCCCGCAGCGCCTCAAGGGCACCGGCATTCCCGACCTCATAGAGATGCGCGGCGAGATCTACATGCAGCGGCAGGACTTCATCGCCATGAATGCCGAGCGCGCGGCGGCGGGAGAACCCGTTTTCGCCAATCCGCGCAACGCCGCGGCCGGATCGGTGCGCCAGCTCGATCCCTCGATCACCGCCAGCCGCCCCTTGCGCTTCTTCGCCTATGCCTGGGGCGAGATCAGCCAGCGCCCGGCGCCCACGCATTGGGAGATGCTGGAGCGATTTGCCGAATGGGGGTTCAAGACCAATCCCCAAGGAAAGCTCTGCTTCTCCATCGACGATGCGCTGGCCGTGCATGCGAAGATCGCCGAGACCCGCGCCGCCCTGCCCTACGACATCGACGGCGTGGTCTACAAGGTGAACCGGCTCGACTGGCAGGACCGGCTCGGCATTGTGAGCCGCGCGCCGCGCTGGGCCATCGCGCATAAATTCCCCGCCGAGCAGGCCGTCACCAAGCTCAACGACATCATCATCCAGGTCGGGCGCACCGGCACTCTGACGCCGGTTGCGATGCTTGAGCCGGTCACGGTCGGCGGCGTGGTGGTGGCGCGCGCCACCCTGCACAATGAGGATGAGATCCAGCGCAAGGACGTGCGCATCGGCGACACGGTGCTCGTGCAGCGCGCCGGCGACGTCATCCCGCAGATCCTCGGGGTGAGGATCGAAAATCGGCCGAAGGGCGCAAAGCCCTATGTCTTCCCCGAGCACTGCCCGGCCTGCGGCAGCACCGCCATCCGCGAGCCCGGCGAGGTGGCGCGGCGCTGCACCGGCGGCCTCATCTGCCCGGCGCAGGCCGTCGAACGGCTCCGGCATTTCGCCTCGCGCGACGCGTTCGATATCGAGGGGCTCGGCGCGCGTCATGTCGAGGAGTTCCACCGCGATGGGCTGATCCGTACCCCGGCCGACCTCTTCCGCCTCTCCGCTCGGCAGGAGGAGATCCAGGAGCGCGAGGGCTGGGGCAAGCAGTCCGTTGCCAAGCTGCTCGCCGCGATCGAGAGCCGGCGCAAGATCCCGCTCGACCGCTTCATCTATGCGCTCGGCATCCGCCAGATCGGCCAGGCGACGGCGAGGCTGCTGGCGCGCAACTACGGCTCTCTGGCGGCGTTCCGGCAGGCCATGATCGAGGCGCAGGACCCCGCGAGCCCCGCCTATCACGAGCTGGACAGCATCACCGGCATCGGCGAGTCCATGGCCGCCGACCTCGTCGGCTTCTTCGCCGAGCCGCACAACATCGCGGTGCTGGACGATCTCGCCCGCGAGGTGACCGTCGAGGATGTGGCCGCGCCCGCCGGAGCCGCCTCGTCGCCCGTTGCGGGCAAGACCGTGGTCTTCACCGGTTCGCTTCAAACCATGACCCGGCACGAGGCCAAGGCGCGCGCCGAGGCGCTGGGCGCCAAGGTCGCCGAATCGGTCTCGCGCAAGACCGATTACGTAGTCATCGGCGCGGATGCCGGCTCGAAGGCCAAGAAGGCGGCCGAGCTCGGCGTCATGACTATGACCGAGCAGGACTGGCTGAAGCTGATCGGCGAGGGCGCATGAGCCTCATTCCGGAAAGCGAGCTCAGCGGCTATGCGCGGCTGATCGGCTATCGCCTGTCGCGTTGGGAGCCGGACTTCGCCGAGATCGTGCTGGAGCTCGGGAGCCAGCACGAGAACCGCGGCGGCATCGCCCATGGCGGGGTGCTGGCGACGCTGATCGATACCGCCTGCGGCTTCGCCGGGTGCTGGGCCCCGCCCGGCCAGACCCGCGCCGCTGTCACGCTGTCCCTGACCACGCAGTTCCTGGCTCCCGCCAAGTCGGGCCGGCTCATCGCGACGGGCCGGCGGGTCGGCGGCGGGCGCAGCATCTTCTTCGCCACCGCCGAGGTGCGCGATGCGGAGGGCACGCTGCTGGCCCGCGGCGAGGGGGTGTTCCGCTACCGGGAATCGGCGAACAGGCCGTGACACCCCCTACCGGCGCGAGGCGAGCAGGGATCGTAGCATTTCGAGGTGATGAACACGGACAGCCACGGATGACACGGAAACGAGATCAAGGATCCGGCGTGCGAGCCTGATCATCCGTGTCATCCCCCTTCAATCCGTGTCCATCCGTGTTCCTCTGGCACTCCTAGGGGCGGCAATTGACATCCTCACGCCCCTGCCCGAGGATCGGCGCCACTGGTAAGGCTGGGGTGTCCCGGAGCAATCCGGGGCTGAGAGCATACCCATCGAACCTGATCTGGATCATGCCAGCGCAGGGAGCCGCCCACGGGATGAGCGCCGATCCTCGATTGCGACACGCCCGCCGGCTCCTTCCGAATGGAAGGGAGCAAATCCTCCGATGTTTCGCACTTTATGCCTTCTTGCCGCCGCGCTGATCGCCGCGACGATGCCGGGCGCCGCGTCAGCGGCCGAGAAGCCGAAGCTGCCGATCCTGGTGCCGATCACCGGCTTCCTGGCGCTCGAAGGCACGAGCCAGCGCAACGGCGCGCTCTTGGCGATCGAGCAGTCCGGCATCGAGATCGATGCCGAGGTGATCGACACGCAGACCTCGCCCGAGGTCGCGCTGACGGCGCTGGAGCGCGCGTTGCGCGACCAGCCGATCGCCGTGGTGGGCCCGATTCTCGGCACGCAGATGCTGGCGCTCATCCCGCGCGCGAGCGAGGCGGGCGTGCCGCTCCTCACCATCTCCGGCACCGCGCAGATCACAGAGATGGGCAGCGAGCATGTGTTCCGGTTCTTCCCCGGCGATGCGGTCGTCAAACGCGCGCAGGCGCGCTACGCGGTGGAAGAGCTGCATGCGAAGCGTCCAGCGATCCTCTATCAGACCACGGCCTACGGACAGAGCGGGCGCGCGCATCTCGTCGAGCAGTTCGAGTCGATGGGCGCGGCGGTGGTCTATGAGGAGGGCGTCGCGCCGACCGCCAAGGACCTGACGCCCGCCCTGAGCAAGGCGCTCGCGGCGCGGCCGGACGTGCTGATCCTACATCTGCACGCGCCCTCTACGGCGCTGGCGATCCGCCAGGCGCGCGCGCTGGGCGCGAAGATGCCGATCGTCGCCGGATCGGCGATGCACCAGCCGCAGACCGCCGCGCTGCTCGAGCCCACCGAGCTGGCGGGCGTGTGCGCCGAGAGCGGCTCGTCGCCGATCTCCGGCGGCTCGCCAAAGATGGAGGCTTTCGCCGCGGCCTATCGCGCGCGGTTCGGGACCGAGCCCGACGCCTTCGCCGCCGCACAGTATGACGGCACCGGCATGGCGCTCGCCGTGATCGCCGCCGGCGCCGACACGCCGGCGGAGCTGCGCGATCATCTCGCGCGGGAGAGGTACGAGGGCGTGGCCATGGCCTATCGCTCCGACGGTAAGGGCAACATGGCCCATGACGCGGTGATCATCTGCTATGACGGCCAGACCCACACGCCCAAGCTGGTCAAGCGCTATGAAGGCGCGGCCGGCTAGCCCTCTCCCGAAACGGGAGAGGGTGGCGAGCGCGCAGCGCGAGCCGGGTGAGGGTCTTTTGATCGGTGAACGCCGTTCCCCACCCTCACCCCAACCCTCTCCCGCCCCGAAGGGCGGGAGAGGGGGGTGTGGTTGCGCCCCTACCTGCTCCGCG
>JAREAF010000146.1 GCA_029240475.1 Rhodospirillales bacterium
TCCAGCGCCCTCGGCCGCGCGCCGGAGAGGTGTATCCGAAGCTCATGCAAATGCAGGACCAGGAACATCAGCACGATGGCGTCGTAGCTGCGGTGATAGACGATCACGATCGACACGATCGAGAGCGCCGCCAGCTCGCGCGATCCGACCTCCTTCCAGCACATCGCGACGGTCAGTGCGATGAGCAGGGCGGACAGCGCCATCGGCAGGGCGCGGCCGAGCTCCGGCGCGACGCGCGCCTGGAACGCGAAGAGATCGTAGGCGCCCGCCTCCGTGATCGATGCCGCGATGGTCAGAGACTGCCGAATCAGGACGTCCGGCCGCTCGTCCACAAGATGCCCCGCTGCGACCGTCAAGAGCAGATGGATCGACAAGGCGCCCGCCAGCACGAGGGCGGTGTCCTTCTTGCGGTCGAGGAACAAAGCGAAGAACGGCAGCACGAGCGTGTATTTGACCAGCGCGAGCGCCGAGAACAGCGTCGCGAGCGCCAACCGCCGCTCGCGATGGAAATGCAGCGCGGCGAGGAGCAGCGTCATGGCGAGCAGGCAGTATTGGCCATTGCCGATCGTGATCCGCCAGGGCATGGAGGCGACGAACAGCAGCGTGAGCGCGGCCAGCCCGAACGCGCCGAACCGGTGCGGGCGGAACAGCCGCACCGAGAGCAGGACGAAGGCGGGCGTCGCCGCGAAATTCACCAGGATCCAGAGGATCTTTGCGGTCTCGAATGAGGGGAGGGCGATCGGCGCGAACAGCAGCACCGCCGAGGGCATCTGCGTCAGTCCGAGATGCTCCGGGATGATGTAGTCGGGGCGATCCCGGCCGGGCTCGAAATAGAGCAGATACGGGTTGAGCCCATCCAGGAACAGCCGCGCCTCGTCCCATTGCAGGTCCTGGCTGTGGTCCAGGGCGAAAAGCGTGCCGATCACGGCCGAGGCCAGGGCCAGCAACAGGAGCAGCGCGAACCAGGCTGTTCGGGCATTCAGGAGGCGCAAGGCTGGTTCTCGCATATGCGGGGGCGACGGTACCCGTCGGAAGGTCCTCAAGATCTCCTCAACGCTATGCAGGACGGCCCGGCCGCTGGCAAGAGGCGGGGCAGGGGGAGCCCGGAAACCAGCCGGCTCTACCCGTTCCGGGGCTATACTGGCTCGCCTTAAGGCGACCGCCCGCATTTGCCCGGCGCGGGCCTTTTCGTATAGGGTCATCCGCTCTTTTCGGAAGGACGGACGAGCATGAGCGCGAAGTGGACGCCCGAGGGCTGGCGCGGCAAGCCGATCTCGCAGGTCCCGGAATACCCGGACGCGGCCAAATTGGCTGCCGTGGAGGAGCGGCTTCGCCGCCTTCCGCCGCTGGTTTTCGCGGGCGAGGCGCGGCACCTGAAGGAGCTGCTGGGCGACGTGGCGGCCGGGCGTGCTTTCCTGCTCCAGGGCGGCGATTGCGCGGAGAGCTTCGCCGAGTTCCGCGCCGACACCATCCGCGACACCTTCCGCGTGCTCCTGCAGATGGCCGTGGTGCTGACCTTCGGCGCCGCCTGCCCGGTGGTGAAGGTCGGGCGCATGGCCGGCCAGTTCGCCAAGCCGCGCTCCGCGCCGACCGAGGTGCAGAACGGGGTCGAGCTGCCGAGCTATCGCGGCGACAACGTCAACGGGATCGAGTTCACGCCCGAGGCCCGCACGCCCGACCCCGAGCGGCTGGTGCAGGCCTACAACCAGTCGGCCGCGACCTTGAACCTGCTCCGCGCCTTCGCGCAGGGCGGCTTCGCCGACCTGCACAAGGTGCATCGCTGGAACCTCGACTTCGTGGCGGACAGCCCGCAGGGCGAGCGGTATGAGGAGCTGTCGAACCGGCTCTCCGAGGCGCTGGCCTTCATGGAGGCGTGCGGCCTGACCGCCGAGGCGGTGCCGCAGATCCGCGAGACGGATTTCTTCACCAGCCACGAGGCGCTGCTGCTGCAATACGAGCAGGCGCTGACGCGCGTCGATAGCCTCACCGGCGAGTGGTACGACTGCTCGGCGCACATGCTGTGGATCGGCGACCGCACCCGCCAGCCGGACGGCGCGCATGTGGAGTTCCTGCGCGGGGTGAAGAACCCGATCGGCCTCAAATGCGGGCCGAGCCTGGAGCCCGATGCGCTGTTGCGCCTCATCGACATTCTCAACCCGGCCAACGAGCCGGGCCGGCTGACCCTGATCGCGCGCATGGGGGCCGAGAAGGTCGAAAGCCGCCTGCCGGTGCTGATCCGCGCCGTGCAGCGCGAGGGCCGCGCGGTCGTGTGGTCCTGCGACCCGATGCACGGCAACACGGTCAAGTCCTCGTCGGGCTACAAGACCCGGCCGTTCGACCGCATCCTCTCCGAGGTGAAGTCTTTCTTCGCCGTGCACCGGGCGGAGGGCACCCATGCGGGCGGCGTGCATTTCGAAATGACCGGCCAGGACGTGACCGAATGCATCGGCGGGGCGCAGGCGATCACCGACGAGCGCCTGGCCGACCGCTATCACACGCATTGCGACCCGCGGCTGAATGCCAGCCAGGCCCTGGAGCTGGCCTTCCTCATCGCCGAGGCGCTGAAGGCCGAGCGCGCGGCGCAGGCGCGCCAGCTCAAGGCCGCGTCCTAGCGATCGGCAGCAGAAGGCTCCCATGCGCGATGCCGTGGTGCGGTCCACCCCCACCCTGACCCTCCCCCGTCGAGGGGGAGGGAACATTGGGTGTGGGCGCGCTTCTTTCCCCTCCCCCCTTGAGGGGGAGGGATGAGGAGGGGGGTAAGCCGCCATGCACCCCACGGACAAAGACATCCCGCGCTGGACCGACCACTATTTCCTGCGCACCAAGGAGGCGGCCAAGCGCTTCGGCGACAAGCGCGTGACCTATGCCGTCTTCATGCGCCGGCCGGTGGTCTCCGCGCCGCGGCTGGCGATCGACTGGCTCGACGCCATCGCCGCCGAGCGCAAGACCAGGTTCGAGATCGAGCTCAACTATCCCGAGGGCAAATGGGTCGGCGCCGGCGAGCCGATCCTGTATCTCTCGGGCTCGCTCGTGCAGCTCGTCGATCTGGAGACGCTGCTGCTGCAGAAGCTGGGCCCGGCCTGCGTTGCCGCCTACAACGCCTTCACCATGTGCACCGACCTGCCGAAGGTCGCCTTCCTCGCCATGGATGCGCGGCACTGCGCGGGCACCGAGATGGCGGAGATGATGGCCTATGCGGCGGCCGTCGGCAGCGATCGCGCGCGTCGCAAGAGCGGCGCGGTGGGTTTCATCGGCAACGCCACGGCGGCAACCGCGCATTTCTTCGGCCAGCAGGGCGGCAAGGGCACGATGCCGCACGCCTTCATCGGCTATGCCGGCTCGACCCTGCGCGCGGCCGAGATGTTCCACGAGACCTTCCCCGAGGACGACATGACCGTCCTCGTCGACTATTTCGCCAGGGAGGTCACGGACTCGATCGGCGTGGCGCGGCACTTTCCGGAGTTGGCTGCCTCGGGCCGCCTGAGCGTGCGGCTGGACACCGCCGGCGGCCGCTTCGTCGAGGGGCTCGACCCCGCCGCCTCCTATGCGGTGCTGGAGCGCAACGCGCCGCGCGCGATCCGCGGCTACCGCTCGGAGGAGGAGCTGCGCTACCTGGTGGGGACGGGCGTCTCCGCCGCCGCGATCTTCCATGTGCGCGAGGCGCTCGACCGCGAGGGCTTCCAGAAGGTGAAGATCGTCGCCTCCTCCGGCTTCGGCCCCGCCAAGTGCCGCGTCATGGCCGAGGCCGGCGCGCCGATCGACGTGGTCGGCACCGGCTCGTTCCTGCCGGAGAGCTGGCGCGAGACCTACGCCACCGCCGACATCGTCGAATATGACGGACGCGCCTCGGTGAAGGTCGGGCGCGAGTTCCTGCTGCGCGGGAACCGGCCGCCGGCGTCGGGGGACGGCCAGGGCTGACGCCATGCCGGCGCGCAAGCGGACTCCGAAGGCGCCCAAGCCGCGCAATCCGGTCGCCAAGGCGCTGCGCGTGCTGAAGCCCAAGACCGTCGAGACCCGCCGCGGCTACAAGCGCAAGCCGAAGCACCCGGCCGCGGCTCCTGAGGACGGTGCCGAAGGCTGATCCGAAGCTCGCGCAGCACTCCCTCGCCCCGCGGAGCGCGGAGAGGGTGCCGAGCGTAGCGAGGCGGGTGAGGCTTGGGCGCAAACCCCTCACCGGCGTCGCTGGTGCGACACCCCTCACCCGGCTCGGGCTGCGCCCTCGCCGACCTCTCCCCGCTTGCGCGGGGCGAGGTAATGTCTCCCGTGAGGCGGAGACCTAACAGCAGCTACCTCCTTCCCCCCACCGCCTCGATGAGCGCGATGCGGCCCTCTCGCAGGTTGCGCTCCTGGTTCTCGGCCATGACCCGGTAGTCCGGCCCGAGCAGCAGCGAGAAATTGAGCGGCGGCACAGCTTTGTCTCGGATCTGCCGGTTCTTCTCGGCGAACCAGTCGCGCCCCTCGGCGGTGACGTCGCGCCAGCTGAGGATCTCGAACCCGGCGGTCTCGAGCAGCCGGCGCATCTCCTCCGGCGTCACCAGATGGCTGATCGAGGGCTCGCGCGCCCAGGGCACCGGGAAATGCACCGGGCCGCCCGGCCCCTGCAGGATGTCGTAGATCGCGAATCGCCCGCCCGGCTTCAGCACGCGATGCGCCTCGGCATAGAGCCGCGGCTTGTCGGCGATGTTCATCGAGGCGTGCTGCGTCCAGGCGATGTCGAAGCTGCGCGCGGCGAAGGGCAGGCCGAGCGCATTGCCGGTCTGGTAATCGACCTTGTCGCCAAGCCCGACCCACTGCGCCATGGCCATGGCGGCGCGGCAATAATCGGGGGTGAGATCGACGCCGCTCACCCGGCACCCGAATTCGCTCGCCAGGACACGCGAGGCTCCGCCGAGCCCGCAGCCGATGTCGATCACGCGCTCGCTCGGTTTCGGCCGGACCGCCGCCGCCAGCTCGAGCGTCGCCTTGCGGCCGCGGATGTGGAACTCGTCAATCGCCGCAAGGTCGGCCGGCGAGAGCCGGTCCAGCTCCTTGCCGGAGGCCTTCAACCCCTCCCGGATCGCCTCGATGAGGCCGCTCCGTGCATAGTGCCGCTCCACCCCGGCCGAGGTCATGGCGCTCTCCTGTCTACTGGCTTCGCTCCGCCCAGCGCGCCCGGTCCGGCGGCGGGGCATAGGGATCGGCCCAGAACTCGGTCAGCCGCCGGATCCGTCCGTCCCGCACCTCGAAGAAGGAGAGGGCGAAGGTGTGAGTCTTGCCGTCGCCGACCCGGGTGCGCGTGACCGCCTCATAGCCGCTCTCGACCAGATGCTCGACGGTGCAGCGCCAGCGGCCGGGATAGTTCTCCTGGACGGCGATGAAATTGGCCGCGCCTCGGAACACCTCGCCCGTCTGCGGCCATTCGCACACGAAATCGGGGGCGAGCAGGGGCTCCACCTCGGCGAAGCGGGCTTCGTCGAACAGCCGCCAGAGCTCGCGGGCGAGGGCGCCGGGCGTGCGGGCCATGGCGGGCATGTTAGCATCCCAGCCATGCCTCTGCCGATTTGACAGCAACCGGCCGGGTTCCTAGCTTCCTTCCCAGCCATGACCGACGGACTCGCCATCGCCCTGGCCCAGCTCAACCCGACCGTGGGCGGGGTGGAGGGCAATGCCGACCGCATCCTCCAGGCGCGCGAGGAGGCGGCGCGGCTCGGGGCCGACCTCATGCTGGCGTCCGAGCTGGTGGTCTCCGGCTATCCGCCCGAGGACCTGGTGCTGAAGCCCGCCTTCGTCGATGCCGCCATGGCGGCGGTGGAGCGCCTTGCCCAGGCGACGGGCGACGGCGGCCCGGCGATCGTCATTGGCTCGCCCTGGCGCGACCAGGGCAAGGTGATGAACGCCGCGATGCTTCTCGAGGGCGGCCGGATCGCCTCGATCCGCTACAAGCACGACTTGCCCAATTACGGCGTCTTCGACGAGAAGCGCCTGTTCGCCTCCGGGCCGCTGCCGGGGCCGATGCCGTTCAAGGGCGTGCGGCTCGGCGTCATGGTCTGCGAGGATATGTGGACGCCGGACGCGGCCGAGTGCCTGCAGGAATCCGGGGCGGAGCTCCTCCTGGTGCCGAACGGCTCGCCCTTCGAGTTCGACAAGCACGACATCCGCATCCAGCTCGCGATCGCGCGGGTGACCGAGACTGGGCTGCCGCTCGCCTATGTCAATCAGGTCGGCGGGCAGGACGAGCTGGTCTTCGACGGCGCCTCTTTCGTCGTCAATGCCGACCATAGCCTCGCCGCGCAGCTTCCCTCGTTCCGCGAGAAGGTTGCGCTGACACGCTGGCGCCGGTCGGGCGAGGGCTGGGTGTGCGAGGAGGGACCGCTGCAGAAACCCGCCGAGGGGCTCGAGGCGATCTATGCGGCGATGATGCTGGGCCTGCGCGACTATGTGGGCAAGAACCGCTTTCCCGGCGTGCTGCTGGGTCTTTCCGGCGGGATCGATTCCGCCCTTACCGCGGTGGTGGCAGCCGACGCGCTCGGGCCCGACAAGGTGCATGCGGTGATGATGCCCTCGCCCTTCACCAGCCGCGAGAGCCTGGAGGACGCCGCCGAAGTGGCCAAGCTGCTCGGCATCCGGCTCGACACCGTGCCGATCCAGCCGGCGATGGCGGCCTTCGACGGCATGCTGAAGCCGATCTTCAACGACATGCCCCGCGACACGACCGAGGAGAACATCCAGGCCCGCGCGCGCGGCATCACCCTGATGGCGCTCTCCAACAAGTTCGGGCACATGGTGCTCTCGACCGGCAATAAGTCGGAGATGTCGGTCGGCTATTCGACGCTCTATGGCGATATGTGCGGCGGCTATTCGGTGCTGAAGGACGTCTACAAGATGACGGTCTTCGGCCTCTGCAGCTGGCGCAACCAGGCGATCCCCGCCGGCGCGCTCGGCCCGGCCGGCCGCGTCATCCCCGAGCGCGTCATCACCAAGCCGCCGACGGCCGAGCTGAAGCCCAACCAGACCGACCAGGACACGCTGCCGCCTTATGCGGTGCTCGACGACATCCTCGACGGCATCATCGAGCATGAGCTGGGCGTGGAGGAGATCGTCGCGCGCGGGCACGACCGCGCCACCGTGCTCAGGGTCTGGCGCATGGTCGACACGGCCGAGTAC
>JAREAF010000147.1 GCA_029240475.1 Rhodospirillales bacterium
CTGTCGCGGCGCATGGGGGGCGGCGACAAGAACCTCAAGCTGCTCGGCGGGCGGCCGGTGCTGGAGCATGTGATCGAGCGCGTGCGCCCGCAGGTGACCGCGCTGGCGCTCAACGCCAATGGGGATCCCGCACGCTTTGCCGAATACGGGCTTCCGGTGGTGGCGGACTCGATCGAGGGCTTCGCGGGGCCGCTCGCGGGCGTGCTGGCCGGATTGGACTGGGCCGCCGAAGCGGTGCCGGAATGCGGCTGGCTGCTCTCCGCTCCGACGGACGCGCCGTTCCTGCCGGCCGATCTGGTGCAGGCGCTATTGCTGGCGGCCAAAGCGGGGGCGGACCTCGCCGTGTCGTCGAGCGGCGGGCGCGCCCATCCGGTCGCCGCGTTGTGGCCTGTGTCTCTGCGCCATCCGTTGCGGGCGGCGCTCGAGGGCGGCGTGCGCAAGGTCGAGGATTTCACGCGCGACTACCGTGTCGCGACGGTCGAGTTTCCGACCGAGCCGATCGACCCGTTCTTCAACCTCAACCGGCTGGAGGATCTCGAGCAGGCGGAGCAACTCCTGACGCAGGATCGCTAAAGCTCCAGCCTCAGGATCGGCCGCTGCGGGGCGCGACGGGCGACCTCGCGGACCCGAGCCGCTCGAAGGTGGAGGCGAGCCCGGTGAAGACGGTGCCGGAGGATTTCGCTCCGTGCGGGTCCCAGGGATAGGCTTCGAGAATGGGCGCGCCCGCCTCGCGCGCCGCGCCGATCGCTGCGGCGGCGAGCGCGGCCGTCACGCCCTTGCGCCGCCAGCCGCGCTTTATGAAGAAGCAGGTGATCGACCAGACCGGGGCATCGTCGACCGGCGCGAGATTGGGCGAGCGGTCCAGCACCGGATATTCCGCGCGCGGCGCCAGGGCGCACCAGCCGATGCAGTCGCCGCCCGAATAGGCGAGCAGGCCGGGCGGCGGGGAGCCTCGGGCGACGCGCTGCTTCAGCATGGATTTGGCGCGGGCGCCGCGGGCGCTATCCCAATCGGAGCGCTTGAGGCGCCACCACATGCACCAGCAACCGCTGTTCGCGCCGTTGGGTCCGAACAGCCGCTCCAGATCCGGCCAGCGCTCCGGGATTGCGGGATGAACCTCGATCGCCGTCACGACCGCGAGTGTGTCACGCCGTACCTCGGGCCGGATAGTTCTTGGTGATCGCGTAATCGACCGCTTGCAGGATATCGGTGAAGGAGGCCCGGGCAAACGGCATGGACTGAACGGAAATATAGTACAGCCTCCGATCGGGCCTCACCAGAAAGTGCCCGGGCTCGCTGAAGAGGGGCGGCTCGCCTTCGCGGATCGCCGAGGAGACGTAGAGGCCCCAGGAGCGCGCCGCTTCAATCGACAGGCCATAGCCGATCGCGAGCCGTGACAGCTCCCAGAGCTTGGCCGATTCTTCAGCCCGCCCGCGCGTGTCCGTGGAGATGGCGATGGTCTCGACGCCCCGCTGCTCGAACTCGGGAAGCCTCGCCTCCAGCGCTTTCAAGTAGGTCTTGCAGATCGGGCAGTGCAGTCCGCGATAGAACACGAGCTGCGTGAAATGCTGCGGCCGTTGCCCCGCGATATCGAAGCGGCGGCCGGCGAGCGTATCGACGGCGAGGGCGGGCGCGGGCTGGTCGGGAATGAGATTCAAGCGGAAGTCTCCGGACAGATGTGAACTGTGCCAGGTGATACCTGATCCGCGACGCGGGGGCGATTCACAGCTGCGTGATGGCTCGCTCGCGGGTGCCGACGGCGCGAGCTGTGGGCGCCCGGCTGCTCCGCCTCGACCGGGGCGGATGCTTTCTTGTCGCCAGCGACACCGACGGGGTTCAGGCTAGGCATCGGCGCAACCAGCCATCGGAGGGCCTCATGCCCGACCTGCAGCAGCAATTGAAAGGCGAGCTGAACCGGCTGATCACGTTCCGCTGCCTTGGCGGGATCGAATATTCAGGGCGGATCGAAAGCGCTTCGGACGTTCGGGATGACCATTTGGATATCGCCGATCCAGGCGGCCACCAGATAAGGCTGCTCTTCGATCACATTATCGCGATGGAACTCGAGCCGCCGCCGCGCTAGACCGCCTTCCTGCCCGACTTCAGCATCGGCACGAAAAGCGCACCGGGCGCCGCGCCGCCAAATGGCACACGCCGTCCTGCTGCTATGAGCGGGAGCGGCCCTGCCGGATCCGGCCCTTCGGAACTTTGCGCTCCTTGTCCTTGTGCGGCTTCGGAGGCGTTCGCAGCATCCGCTTCAGAAGCGCAGCGCGGTGTTTGCCTTCGCCTGTCTTCTTGTCCTTAGGCGGTTCCATCACCCACCTGTCCAAACCATGGAGTATGCGCGAGGGCTATTCTCCCGGTGCCGGCGCGGGGGAGGGGCCGGCCGGCTCTTCCAGCTCCATCGCGGTGGCGCCCCGGCGGGCGAGGAGCGTGTAGGCGCAAGGGATCACGAACAAGGTCAGGAGCGTGCCGAGAAGCAGTCCGCCGACGATCACCCAGCCGATCTGCTGCCGGCTCTCGGCTCCCGCGCCATGCGCCAGCGCCAGCGGGAGCGCGCCCAGCACCATGGCTCCGGTGGTCATCAGGATCGGCCGCAAGCGCAAGGTGGCGGCCTCGATCACCGCCTCCCGGATCTCCAGCCCCTGCCGCCGCATCTGGTTGGAGAACTCGACCAGGAGGATGCCGTGCTTGGTGATGAGCCCGACCAGTGTGACGAGCCCGATCTGGCTGTAGACGTTGAGCGTCCCGCCGGAGAGCTTCAACGCCAAGAGGGCGCCGGTCATCGAGAGCGGCACGGTCAGCATGATGATGAAGGGGTCGAGGAAGCTCTCGAATTGCGCCGCGAGCACCAGATAGATGAAGACCAGCGCCAGGACGAAGGTGAAATAGAGGTCCGCGCTGGAGGTGCGGAACTCGCGCGACTGGCCTGAATAGTCGGTCTGCGCCGTGGCGGGGAGGACCCGCTCGGCGGCGGCGTCGAGATAGGCGAGGGCCTCGCCCACGGAATAGTTCGGCGCCAGGCTCGCCGAGATGGTGGCGGCGCGCAGCTGGTTGAAATGGTTGAGCTCGCGCGGCGCGACCGATTCCTCCACCCGCACCAGGTTCGAGAGCTGCACCATCTCTCCGCCGCTGCCGCGCACATAGATCTCGCTGAGATCGTCCGGTGTCTGGCGGTCCTGATCCACGACCTGGACGATCACGTCATATTGCTGACCCTCGCGCTTGAAGCGGGTGACCTGCCGGCCGCCCAGCATCGTCTCGAGCGTGCGGCCTATGGTGGCCACGTCCGCGCCGATATCCGCGGCCTTGTCGCGATCGACCGTGACCCTGAGCTCAGGCTTCTCCAGCTTCAGGTCCATGTCGAGATTGAGCAGGTTCGGATTGCTCTCCGCCTCCGCCATCAAGGCATCGGCCATCTTCTGCAGCTCGGCATAAGAGGCCGAGGTGAGGATCACGAATTCTATCGGCTTGGAGCGCGGGCTTCCGCCGAGCGAGGCCGGGTTGGAGGGGAAGGCCTGCACGCCGGGCGCGGCGGCGGCCATCTTGGGCTGCAGCTCGGCGACGATCTCCTGCTGCGAGCGCTCGCGCTCCTCCCAGGGCTTCAGCCGCACGAAGGAGATGCCGTTGGTCACCGTCGGAAAGCCGGTGACGGAGTAGTAGCGCGTGACTTCCGGAATCTCCTTGTAGAGCGGCTCGATCCGCTTCGCATAGGAATCGGTGTAGGCGATGGTGGCGCCCTCGGGCCCGCTGATGATGCCGACAATCGTGCCGCGGTCCTCGGTCGGCGAGAGCTCGGACTTGATCTGGCCGAAGAGCCACCAGCTGCAAGCCGCGATCCCTGCCGCGGCCAGCAGCACCAGCCAGCGCAGGTTCAGCGCGCCGCCCAATGCCCGGCGATAGCCGGAGGTCAATCCGTTCAGCACCCGCTCGGAGAATTGATAAAGACGCCCGTGCTTCTGATGATCGCGCAGCAGGCGCGAAGCCATCATTGGCGAGAGGGTGAGCGCGACGAAGCCCGAGACCAGCACGGCGCCCGCGAGGGCCAGCGCGAACTCCACGAACAGGCGGCCCGTGCGGCCGGTCAGGAATCCGATCGGCGCGTACACGGCCGCAAGCGTGATGGTCATGGCCATCACGGCGAAGGCGATCTCGCGCGAGCCCTTGATGGCGGCGGGGATCGGCCTCATGCCCGATTCCACATGCCTGTAGATGTTCTCCAGCATGACGATGGCGTCGTCGACGACGAGGCCGATCGCCAGCACCATGGCAAGCAGGGTCAAGGTGTTCAGCGAGAAACCGAACACATAGATCAGCGCCGCCGCGCCGATCAGGGAGACCGGAATGGTGACGAGCGGGACCAAGGTCGCGCGGAAGGAGCGCAGGAAAAGGAAGATGACCGCGATCACCAGCAGCACCGCCTCGGCGATCGTGGTGAAGACCGCCTTGATCGAAGCGTCGATGAAGATGGAGGAGTCGTAGGCGATCTCGACGTCCAGCCCCTCCGGGAGTCCGGCGTCGATGCGCGGGAGGGCCTCGCGGACGGCTTGCGAGACTTCAAGCGGGTTGGCGGTCGCCTGCTTCACGACGCCCAGGCCCACCGCGCTGCGCCCGTTGAAGCGCGCGATGCGCCGCTCGTCCTCGGCCGCGATCTCGGTCCGCGCAACGTCCGAGAGGCGCACCAGGTAGCCGTCCGCCTCCTTCAGGATGAGGCGGTCGAACTGCTCGGGCGTGCGCAGGTCGGTCTCGCTGAGCACGGTGAATTCGCGCTGGCTGCTTTCGATCCGCCCTGCGGGAATCTCCACATTCTGCCGGCGCAGCGCGTCCTCGATATCCTCCGGCGTGATGCGATAGGCCGCCAGCTTGTTGCGGTCGAGCCATATGCGCATCGCGTAGCGCCGCTCGCCGAAGATGCTCACATCGGCCACGCCGGGCAGGGTCTGGAGCTGGTCTTTCACATAGCGGTCGGCGAAGTCGCTCACTTCCAGCGGCGAGTGCCGGTCGGAAGAGAAGGCGAGATAGACGATCGGCTGGGCATCGGCCTCGACCTTCGCGATCACCGGCTCGTCGATCTCGTCGGGAAGCTGACGGCGGACTCGCGAGACGCGATCGCGCACATCCGCAGCGGCCGCATCCGGGTCCCGGTTCAGCTTGAAGCGGATGGTGATCTGGCTGCGCTCGGCGCGGCTGATCGAGGTGAGGAGGTCGATCCCTTCGATCCCGGCGAGGCTCTCCTCCAGCGGCCGCGTGACCTGGCTTTCGACGATCTCCGCGCCGGCGCCTGGATAGGTCGTGCTGACCGTCACCACCGGCTCGTCGATGGCGGGATACTCGCGCACCGGCAGCCGCTGATACGAGATCAGCCCCAGCAGCACGATGACGAGGCTGAGCACGGTCGCGAAGACCGGCCTGCGGATGCAGATCTCGGGCAGCCGCATCGCTTCAGCTTTCCGGCGGCGGCGGCTGCACGTCGACGGACGCGCCGTCGCGCAGCTTCATCTGCCCGGCCGTGACCACGACGTCGCCGGGGGCCAGCCCTTCCAGGATCTCCACCATCGCGTTGCGGCGCGCGCCCAGCTTGACCTCCGTCAGCGCGGCCTTGCCGTCGGCGACCTTGTAGACGAGCTGCGCATTGCCGCGCGGCACCAGGGCCTGCTCGGGGATCATGAGGGCGTTCTCGCGCTCGCCCACCAGCAGCGCGACCGAGACGAACAGCCCGGGACGCAGCAGGCCGTCATCGTTGGGCAGCCGCGCGCGCATCACCACCGCGCGGCCGTTCTCATCGATCAGCGGGTCGATCGCATAGACTTCTCCGGCGAAGCTCTGCCCGGCAAAGGCGTCCGCGGCGACCTTGATCGGCTGTCCGACGGCCAGGCTGCCCAGGTAGCGTTCTGGAATCCGGAAATCGACCTTGAGCGGCTCGATGTCCTCCAGATTGACGATGTCCTGGCCGGCGGTGACGTAGTCGCCGAGGCTGACCTTCCTCAGCCCCAGGATGCCGTCGAACGGCGCCGTGAGCGTGAGCTTCTCCAGGCGCGCCCGCGCCAGCTCGAGATTGGCCTGGTCCGCCCTCAGCGCCGCCAGCGTCTGGTCGCGGTTGGCCGCGCTCGCCGCCTTGCGTTCGAACAGCTCGACCGCACGCTTATGGTTCGCCTCCGACAGGGCGAGCGCGGCCTGGGCCTGGTCCAGCTCCGCGGTCGGGATGGCGGCGTCCAGCTACAGGAGCGGCGTGCCGGTCTCGACCCGCTGTCCCTCCTCGAACAGGATTTCGGCCACGCGGCCGCCGACCTCCGGCCGGATCACCACCGACTCGTTGGAACGCAGGCTGCCGATGACGCGAATCTCGCTGGTCAGGGTGGCGACCTTCACCTCGACGGCCTCCACCGCCACGGTGCGCTCGGCGGGAGCGCCCGCGCCCTGGCCTTGCGCCGGCCGCGCCTGCTCGGTCGCGAGCGCGGGCCAGCTGCCGCCCGAATAGCGCCAGAAGATGCCGGCGGCGGCGGCAATGGCCAGGAGCAGCAGCGCGGCCCAGAGGACGGGTCGTCTACGCATCGAACGGTTCCGCCTCCAGCTGCGAACGCGGCGCTGTCATCTCCGGGCAAAGATGCATTAATCTAGGCTTTGTGAATACTTCGACCAGCACCGCCGTCACCGTCGACCTGCGCGTCTGCGAGCTCTTGAGCTCGCGCCTCTGCCACGACCTCATCAGCCCGATCGGCGCCGTGACCAACGGCATCGAGCTGATCGAAGAGGAGGGAGGGCGGCTCGCGGCAGACGCCCTCGACCTGGCCGGCCGCAGCGCGCGCCAGGCCTCCCGTCTCCTGCAATTCTACCGGATCGCATTCGGGCTTGGCGCCTCCTTTAGCGGAAGCCGGCTGGCCGAGGTCCGCGATCTGGCGGAAGGCTATCTCAGCGGCAGCCGGCACCGGCTGGACTGGCCTGGCCATGCGGAGCAGCCGCTCCCCGCGGGGATCGGCAAGCTCATCCTAAATATGGTGCTGCTGGCTTCCGATTGCCTCCCCCGCGGGGGAAGAATTGGCGTGGCCACGCAAGCCGCCGAGGGGTGGACCGCTGCGGCGGTCACCGCCGAGGGGGATGTGCGTCTGACAGACGAGGTGCGCGCCTCCTTGAGCGACAC
>JAREAF010000148.1 GCA_029240475.1 Rhodospirillales bacterium
GCCGCAGGATAGAGGCTGGCCACCAGGGGATCGTGCCCCGGCACGATGTGAGCAGGCGAGCTGGCGAGGCGGGTGATCTTGTCGTAGCCCTCAAGCACGTCTGACACGCTATCGACGGTCGGGAACACACGCCGTGTTTCCAAATGCGCGTAATGGTGCGCGGCATCTGAGGCGAGACAAACAAAGCCCCTTCCCGTCTTCACCCGCAAGGACTGCAGACCACGAGCATGGCCTCCCACGTGATGCAGCTCGATGCCCGGGAAGGGCTCACTCGTGCCCTGATGAAAGCAGACTCTGCCGTGGAACACACGGCGGACCATGGCAAGAACATCGTCGAGCTCGTAGGCGTGCCGCATCTGCTCATGGCACATGCAGCGGCCGGTCGCGAAGGCGATCTCGGCGTCCTGCAGATGGAAGCGCGCATTCGGGAACAGGCCGTCATTGCCGCAATGATCGTAATGCATGTGCGTGATGACCACGTCCGCGACGCTCGCTTGGTCGATGCCGAGCGCCTCGAGCGCCTCTGGCAATGGGCGCAGCAGCTCCCGGCCGCGTTTCTCCGCTCCGCGCCGGTCGAAGCCGGTATCAACCACGATGGTGCGCGCCGCGTTTCGGATCACCCAGACGTAGTAGTTAAGCGGCATCGGGCCGTCATGGGGGTCACCGCCGATAAAGTTCGCCGCCGCGTTGCGGTCGTGCCGGGCATAAGTGATGGCGAAAACCTCATAGATGTCGTCGGCCATGCAGCACCTCCCCCGCTCACTCCGCGGCGGCTGCCGCGTCCACCTCAGCGAAGACCTCGCGCGCGACGCGGAAGGAGTCGACCCCCGCCGGGATGCCGCCATAAATCGCGACCTGGAGAAGGACCTCGCGAATTTCCGTGCGCGTCACGCCGTTGCGTAGGGCGCCCTTGAGGTGCATCCGCAGCTCATGCGGCCGATTCAGGCAGCTCAGCATGGCGAGGTTCAGCATGCTGCGCGTTTTGCGCGGCAGCTCCTCGCGCCCCCACACCGCTCCCCAGCAATATTCCGTCACAAGCTCCTGCATCGGCCGGTTGAAGTCGTCGGCGGAGGCGAAGGATGCTTCGACGAACTCCTTGCCGAGCGTCTCCTTGCGGATGGCGAGGCCCTTCTCGAAAACGTCTCTGCTCATGTGGTTCTCTCCTCACGCGGCGCGGGCGCCTCTGCAATTAACGTCGGATAGTCGAAAAGGGGCGGCCCGGCGCGGAGCCGGGCCGCGGAATCTGTCTCACGTCGTCGGCCAGGCCGGCCGGGCGAGCGCGAGATTGTCCGGGAAGACCGTGACGGGCACGCCGTTCTGCCATTGGATGATGGTGAGGCCCGCGCCGACGCGGCGGCCCTTCTCGTCGAACCTGATCTCCCCGCCGGGGAAGTAGCGGGCCGGGCCGCCGTCCAGCGTGCGCAGTGCCTCGCTTACTCCTTGGCGGTCGGCGCGGCCGGCCTTCTCCAGCGCGCCCTGAAGGATCCAGATGTCGCCATAGGTTGAGATGGCGTTCTGCGTCATCCACGGTTCGCCGTGGGTGCGGCGCAGGCGCTCGATCAGCTCCTCCTGGCCCTTGGTGCCCCAGTTCGCGACGGCCGACATCACGCCATTGAGGAGGCGCGGGTTGACGGTGTTGAGCACGTCGGGCTCGGCGATGGCGATGCCGAAGGAGATGGTGGGGATGCGCAGATTGAACTCGGCCATCTTCTCCAGCATCAGCTTGGCGTCAGAGATTACCGTCGGCAGGAAGAAGAAGAGATCCGGCCGGCGGGCGCGCAGGCGCTGCACCAGCGGCGTCGCGTCAGCGAGCGGCGGAGTGAAGGTCTCGTCGACGACCATTTCCAGCCCGTGCTGGGCGAGGAGCCGCTCCTTCATCGCTTTGGTCGAGGCGATCGAGGCCGCCGTGTTATCCGTGATAATGGCGACGGTGCGCGGACGCCGGCCGGAAGCGGTCTCGGCGAGGCGCAGGATGGTCGGAAGCGCCATCTCAGCCTGGGCGCCGGCCGTCGCCGAGGTCTGGAACACGTGGCGGAAGCCGCGCTCAGTGATGAGATCCGAATAGGACAGCGTCAGCAGGGGCAGGCTGGCGCGCTCGGTTACCTCTGTCACGGCGAGAGTGAAGGAGCTGAGATAGGAGCCGCTGGCGGCGACGAGGTTCGGATATTCCGCGACCATCCGCTGCGCCGCGTTCTTGGCCTTCTCCGTGGTGTCGCCGCAATCGAGCACGACGAGTTCGAGCTGCGCCCCGCCAAGCGACTTGATCCCGCCGCCGGCATTGACGTCGGCGATGCCCATCTCGGCGCCCATGCGCATGACGGTGCCGGGCCGAGCGTAGATCCCCGAGAGGGGAACGAGGAGACCGATCTGCACCTTTTGCGGAGTCTGCGCTGCTGCCGTGCGGCCGAGCCCCGCGAACGCGGGCAACGACAGGGCGATGCTCTGGGTGAAGCTTCTGCGGGTCATCTTGCTCATGCGTCCCTCCTTTGCCCTTTACGTGGGCTTCCTGGTTAGTTTCACATGCCGAGATAGGCCTGCCGCACGCGGTCATCGGCGCTCAGCTTGCGGCTGTCGCCCGCGAGGACGACGCGGCCGGTCTCGAGCACGTACCCGTGGTCGGCGAACTGCAGCGCCTCGGCCACGCGCTGCTCGACGAGCAGGATCGTGAGTCCGGCGTCGCGGCGGATATCCATCAGCCGGTCGAAGATGAAATCCGCAACTGTGGGCGCGAGGCCCATTGAGGGCTCGTCGAGCATCAGCAGCTTCGGGGCGGAAGCGAGCCCACGGCCGATGGCGACCATCTGCTGCTCGCCGCCGGAGAGCGTGCCGGCGGGCTGCGCGGCACGCTCGGCGAGCACCGGCAGCCAGGAATAGATTCGCTTGAGGTTTTCCTTCCAGCTGCGGCGGCCGGCCTCGGTGTAGGCGCCCATCTCGAGATTCTCGAGCACGCTCAGCGACGGGAAGACCTGCCGCCCCTCGGGGACATGCGCGATGCCGAGATGCGGGCGCCGGTGCGGCGGCACGGCGAGGAGGTCGTGGCCGTCGAAGCGGATCGAGCCGGACATCGCGGGAACCGTTCCCGAGAGCGTCTTGAACAGCGTTGTCTTGCCGGCGCCGTTCGGTCCCACGATCGAGACGAACTCGCCGGCGCCGACCTCGATCGAGACGTCGTGCAGCACGGGCACGGACGAATAGCCGGCGCGGAGGTTCTCAACGTTGAGCATGCGCGCTCCACTTCTTGCCGAGATAGGCACCGATCACCTTGGGGTCGCGGGTCACCGCGTCGGGTCGCCCTTCGACGAGCACGGCGCCGTGGTCGAGCACGACGAACTCGTCCACGAGCTTCACCATGGCGTGCATGGTGTGCTCGATGATGACGATGGTGACGCCCTCGTCCGCGATGCCGCGGATCGTGTCGAGCACCTCTTCCACCTCCTGTCGGCCGAGGCCTGCGAGCGTCTCGTCGAGGAGCAGCATCTCCGGCTGGCCGGCGAGCGCTCTGGCGAGTTCCATCAGGCGCAGTTCCTTGGTTGTGAGGCCGGAAGCCGGCCGATCCGCGATGGCCGAAAGGCCGACGCGGGCGATGGCCTCCGCTGCCAGGCGCTCGGCCTCCGCCTCGCTGCCGGCGCGCACATAGGCGCCGACCTTGACGTTGTCGGCGACGCTCATGCGGCGGAACGGCCGCATGATCTGGAAGGTGCGGCCGACACCAGCTTGACACAGCACGTGCGGTGCCTTGCCGCCCATGTCGACGCCGCGCAGGAGCACCTCGCCCCTGTCCGGCGTGAGAAAGCCGTTGAGCAGGTTGAACAGCGTCGTCTTCCCCGCGCCGTTCGGGCCGATAATGCCGAGCAGCATGCCGCGGCGCACCTTGAAGCTGACGTCGTGCACGGCCTTTAGCCCGCCGAAGCTCTTCGAGAGGTGCCGGACCTCAAGGATTGCCTCGTCCGATACCGGGCGCAGGCGTGCGAAGCTGACCACGTTCGCGTGGGTGGGCTCGGCATGCGCCGCAGCGGGTGCCGAGGCCGGCGGGCTCGCGCCACCGGGCCGAGCGCGCCACCAGTGGCGCACCCGCAACCAGTCGCGAACCCGCCAGAACACACCCTCTGGCGCGAGCAGGATCACCACGATGATGGCCATGCCGAAGATGACGCCCTGGATACCAGGGAACCGTGCGCCGAACTCCGCGTGCAGGATCTCGCCGACCGGGATGAGGAAGGCAGCGCCGATGATCGGCCCCCACACGGTGCCGACGCCGCCGAACATCGTGACGGTCAGCGCCTGTGCCGACACGAGCATGCCGAATACGGAAGCCGGCGTGACGACGAGCAGGACGACGGCGTAAAACGAGCCGGTGGCACCGGCCATGGCGCCGCTCAGCGCGATGGCGCGCAGCTTCCAGCGCAGCGTGTCGATGCCGGCGGCCTCGGCGGCGGCCTCGTTCTGTTTGATAGCGATCAGCGCCATGCCGAAGCGGGTGCGCTCAACCCAGCGGGTGAGCAAGGCCATGACGAGGAGCATCACAAGCGCGATCATCACATAGGCGCGGTGATCGTCGAACTGCATGTAGGCCCAGGCGTTCTCGCGCTTGAGCGGAAGCGTGACCTCCTGGTAACCGAGCCATTCGAACACGTAGAGCATCGCAAGGGGATAGGCGAGCATCGACAGGGCGAAGTAGTGCCCGCGCAGGCGGAAGGTCGGGAGCCCGATGATGAGCCCGGCAGCCGCGCCGATGAGCGTCGCCAGCGGCAGCGAGAGCCAGGGGGACACGTTAAACTGGTTGGCGAGAAGTACCGTCGTGTAGGCGCCGAGACCGAAGAAGGAAGCATGGCCGAAAGAAATGAGCCCGGTCATGCCGCTGAGCACGTTCCAGGACAGGCCGAAGCAGGCCCAGACCAGCACAAGCGTGAGCATCAGCTGGTAATAGGAGTTCTGCACCAGCAGGGAGACGCCGAGATAGAGTAGCGCCAGCACGAAGAGAGGCGTGAGGGAGCGCAGCGTAGCCATCAGGTGCGCTCCACGACCCGGCCGAAAAAGCCTTGCGGTCGCAAGATGACGATCAGCAGGAAACAGACGAAGATCGCGGTGTTCTGCAGCTGTGTCGGGAGGACGAGCGTCGAGAGCTGCTGCACGAGGCCAATGGTCATGCCACCCCAGAAGGCCCCGAGGATGCTGCCCATGCCGCCAAGCACGACGCCGGCATACATGATGATAACGAATTCGAGCCCAACGAAGGGATGGAACGGGTAGTTCGTGGCCAGCAGCCCGCCGGCAAGCGCCGTGATGCAGGTGCCGATGGCGAAGGCGGTGCGGTAGGCCCGGTCGACGTCGATGCCCATGTAGGTCGAGGCCTCGGGATTGTCAGCAGCTGCGCGCAGCGAGCGCCCAAGGCGGCTGCGCGTGATGACGAGCCATAAGCCGAGGATGGCGAGGACCGAGAATAGTGCGGCTAGCCCGCGTCCCTTGTTGATGAAGACGCTGACGAAATCGCCCCAGAACGGCCCGATCTCCCAGGCGGCGCTGGACAGCGGGGTCCGGATCGACACGAGCTGCGAGCCGAACAGGACCTGGCTGCCGTTCTGCAGCACGAGGGCGATGCCGAGCGTGAGGATCAGCTGGGCGTAGTGGCCCTCGCCTTCGAGCCCCGCCGTGCGTGCGCCCGTCACGCGCGAGATGAGCAGCCGGTGGATCAGGTAGCCGAAGAGGAGCAGGACGGGCGCGGCTAGCAGGATGGCGACATACGGGCCGATCGTCGCGCCGAACAGGTTGTTGACGCCGAGGCCGACCAGGATGAAGAAGGCCACGTACATGCCGAGCATCATAAAGTCGCCCTGGGCGAAGTTGATGACCCGCATGATCCCGAAGATCATCGCAAGGCCGACGCACATAAGCCCGTAGATCGCGCCGACGAGGAGCCCCGCGGCAAGCGCCTGCAGGAACCCTTCGAGGAGGATCTGCGGCTCCGTCATCTTCCGACCGCTAGCGTTCCGATTGCGCAGAGACGGATGACCTCGCCCGCGTCCTCGCTCGCTTCGAGGCCGTCGACCGCTGTCTCGATCCGCGCGGCGCCGTCGGCTCCGAGCGCCTCGGCAGCCGCGGCCCGGAAGCGCCGGCGGACCAACTCCGCCGTGGCGAAGACCACGTCCTCCATCGAGCGCTCGGCGACCGAGCCGTCGTCAAGAGTGACGCGGACGGTGGCACCCTGCCGGGCCGGATAGGCGGCGGTGAATTGGGGATCTGTCGCGAGCGTGGTCGCGGCGACCAACCGGTCGATCTCGGGATCATCGAGCAGCCGGTAGTTCCCCTCCGCGATCTCGCCCCGCGCGAAGGTCGCGGCCACGCCGAAAGCGATGCTCATCTTGGCCTGCAGGGCACGCCGGAACGGGCCCTTCCCGTCGCAGCCCGGATAGCGCACCGCGGCATCCGACACGCGCACGTCGATGTGGCGGATGCGATGGCTGTCGAGCTGCGTCTCGCGCGTAATCGCGAGCGCAACTTGGCAGGGCGTCTGCGCGTAGTTGCAGGCCGGAACCGGCTTGTTGAACACGGCTGAGATCTCGGCCTCTCCGCTAGGGAAGAGCTCGATCGCGCCCGCCAGCGGCTTACGCGCGAAGGCGGCGAACATGCCAGCCTCGCCTTCGAATATCGCGGGCGAGCCCTGCGCTCCGGCCGCGGCCAGCGCCACGCAGGTCAGGGCGTTGCGCGCGGCGAAGCCGGGATGGAAGTACATGTCGTCCGAGCCGGTGTGCGGCCATTGGTTGAGGCCGCTGGCGGTATTGACCGCGAAGGCAAGGGCATTGGCGGTCGGCCCCGCATCGAGGCCCGACAGCCGTGCGCCGGCCGCGGCCGCAGCGAGTGGGCCGACAAGCCCGGTCGGTCGGAAAACCCGGGCGAGGTCGGCCGTCATGAGTCGTCGTCCGACGCGACCTCCGATCTCGTAGCCAGTGATCGCGGCGGCGAGGAGGTCGGCGCCGTGGACGGGCCGTGTCTCGGCCGCAACCAGGACGGTGGGCCAGACCACGACGCCGAGATGGGTCACGCTGCCGGTATGCATGTCCTCGCGCACGAGCCCGTGCCCGAGCACGGCGTTGGCGAAGACTGCGTCGGATGGCGTCGCCCGCACGCTCGTGCCAAT
>JAREAF010000149.1 GCA_029240475.1 Rhodospirillales bacterium
GCCAGCGGATCCCGCCGGGATCGACCATCGGCATCCTTGGCGGCGGCCAGCTCGGGCGCATGTCGGCCATGGCCGCGGCCCAGCTCGGCTATCGCTGCCACATCTACTGCCCCGATCCGGATTCCCCCGCCTTCGACGTCGCCGCCGCGCGCACGATCGCAGCCTACGAGGACGAGGCGGCGCTGGCGCGCTTCGCGGAGGCCGTCGATCTCGTCACGCTGGAGTTCGAGAACATCCCCGCGCGGACGGCCGAGCTGCTGGCTTCCATCAAGCCGCTGCGCCCGGCGCCGCATGTGCTCGCCATCGCGCAGGACCGGCTCAAGGAAAAGGACTTCCTGGCGGGCATCGGCGTGCCGACCACCCGCTACCAGGAGATCGCCCGGCCGGAGAGCCTGGAGCGCGCCGTCCGCGATCTCGGCCGGCCCGCGATCCTGAAGAGCGCGCGATTCGGCTATGACGGCAAGGGCCAGGTCCGCATCGAGGCGGACACCGATCTCGACGAGGCCTGGCGGCGCATGGGCGGCGAGATCGGCATCCTCGAAGCCTTCGTCGATTTTTCGATCGAGGCGTCCGTCGTGGTCGCACGCGGAGTCGAGGGGCAGATGGCCGCCTACGTTCCGGTCGAGAACCAGCATCGCAATCACATCCTCGACACCACCATCGCGCCGGCCCGCGTCTCCTCGGCGGTGGCGATGCGGGCGGAGGCGATCGCCCGCCACATCGCCGAGGAGCTGAAGCTGGTGGGCCTGCTCGCGGTCGAGATGTTCGTCACGCCGCAGGGCGAGGTGCTCGTGAACGAGCTTGCCCCCCGGCCGCACAATTCGGGCCATTGGACCCTGGATGCGTGCGTCACCAGCCAGTTCGAGCAGTTCATCCGGGCCGTCACCGGGCTGCCCCTCGGCTCGCCGAACGCGCACTCCAACGCGGTGATGAAGAACCTGCTCGGCGACGAGGTGGAGCGCTGGGCGGAGGTCCTGAGCGAACCCGGCGCGAAGCTGCATCTCTACGGCAAGCGCGAGGCGCGGCCGGGCCGCAAGATGGGCCACGTCACACGGCTCTCGCCCAAGCGCAGCCCGCAGCGGCGGAGCTAAGAAAACCTCTCCCTCTGGGAGGGGTAAAGAGCTACCGCACCACCCGTCCGCCGTCGCGCCGGCGCGCCTGGCGGAACAGGTAGATCGGGTTCGGCAGCCAGCGCAGCGGTTCCATGAGCCGCTGGGCGGTGCCGGGCAACCGCATCGCATCCGAGATGCGCCGGTCGAGGAAGCGCCAGGTCTCCTCCAGCCCGGGCGAGCGGTCGTCGAGCCAGGCCAGCAGCGTCGAGCTGTAGACCGCTGCCAGCAGCGCGCGCTTCGTATAGAAGTTGAAGTCGGTCGCGGTGTCGCCGGCCGCGTACCAGATCGCGTCCACGGTGCGGTAGAGCAGCCTGAGCGCCAGAGGCCCGTTCTGCGGCAGGGCCAGCACCGCGAGCGCGCGGCGGATCGCCTCCCGATCGGCGGCATAGAGCTCGAGCCGACGCCGCACGCCCAGCGTCACCCGTTCGCGCACCTTGAGGGACCCGAGATCCCCCCGCTCCATGGCCTCGACCATGCGCTGGTCGGCCTCCAGGCTCATGAACTCGATCATCTCGACCGCGCCGCGGGGGAAGGCATTGGCCACCTCGGCGGGGCTGAGGCCGAGATCGCGCGCGCCGGCCAGCATCGCCCCGCCGGTCCAGCCGTCGAAGGGCACATGCGGCAAGGTCGCCCTGAGCAGCTTGCGGCGCGTCTCCTCAATCGGCATCGCTCAGCTCCTCGGCCGTTGGCGTGCGCACGCCCGAAGCGTGCGGCAGCCCATGGCGCATCTCCTCGGCAAAGATGAGGAGCGACAGATCGGTCATCCGCTGCGGGTAGAGGATGCCGTCGAGATGGTCGCATTCATGCTGAACCACGCGCGCATGGAAGCCTTCGGCCTCGCGCTCGATGCGTGCCCCGTCGGTCGTGAACCCCGCATAACGGATGCGCGTGAAGCGCGGCACCACGCCCGCCAGCCCCGGCACCGACAGGCAGGCCTCCCAACCATCCGCCGTCTCCTCGGTCAGGGGCCGGATCTCGGGATTGATGAGCACGGTCACGGGCACCGGTTCCTCGCCCTCCCGGAGCGCGCGGGCCCCGGGGACATGAAAAACAACGACCCGGAGCGGCACATGGACCTGCGGGGCCGCCAAGCCCGCGCCGTGGGCGTCCTCCATGGTCTCGATCATGTCCGAAACCAGCGTCCGCACGGCGGGCGCCGAGGGGTCGGGCACCGGATCGGCCGGCCGCCGCAGCACCGGATGCCCCATGCGCGCGATCTTCAGGATGGCCATTCCTTGCCCTCTTCCGCTCCGCCGGCCCTAGAGCTTGACTATAGGTCGGCCGCCGCCCTGCGGCGAGGGCCGGGGGGCCCGAACGGGCCGCCACGGCCGGCCTTCACAAAACCCCGCACCCGTGATACAAGGCCCGCCTTTCCGGCGAGCCTCGTCTTCAGCGAAAGGAGCGGAGTCGATACCGTGCAAGTCGTCGTTCGTGACAACAATGTCGAGCAAGCCCTGCGCGCGCTCAAGAAGAAGATGCAGCGCGAAGGCGTGTTCCGCGAGATGAAGCTGCGCCGCAATTACGAGAAGCCCTCCGAGCGCCGCGCCCGCGAAAAGGCCGAGGCGGTGCGCCGCTACCGCAAGCTGATGCGCAAGCGGATGGACCGGGAAGGCTATTAGAAGTCAGAAGACAGAAGTCAGAAGTCAGTGGGAGCCTGGCCTTGCGCCGGGCTCTTTGCTTATCTGACCTCTGACATCTGGCTTCTGACCACTGAATCCGCGACCGCCCGATAGAGCGGGTCGCCATAGGCCTGGTCCTCGGCCCAGCAGGAATAGACGATCTTGATCACGTGCTCGTCGGCGGCCCCGGCGGCGCGCTCGAGAATCGTCGGCCAGCCCGGCGCGTCGACGGCCTCGAGCGGCGGGCGCTCGGGAATGGGCGGCCTGCCCATCGAGAGATAGGCCGCCGCCAACGCTTGCCAGGTCCAGCGCAGGGCGGCATCGCGGTCCGCGCAATAGGGCAGGACGGCCCGCGCCGCCTGCATGGCGGTGACCATATGCAGCGCGGTGAAGTCCCCGGTTGCCGCATAGATGCGCAGCGCGGCGCGGGCAAGCCGCCGGGGCGTGTCCGGCCGGATCTCCAGCCAGCCGATCACCGGCGCAAATTCGCGCGGCGCGGCGGCGCGCTTCATCTCGGCATCGATCAGCGCATCCTCGTCGGGCCGGTGCGCGAAGGCGGGCTCGTCGCAAAGGCGCGCGAGCAGCGCCTCGGGATCGGGTGAAAGAGGCTCCTGCTGCTCCGATGGCGCGCCGCCCAGCGGCAGGAACCGCGCCGCCCAGTAGCTCAGCGCGATCGCCATCTCCTGCGGCTCCCTCGCCTCGATGGCGAAGGCGAGGCGGATCAGCGGGTGGAACGCCGCCGCACCGCAGCCGGGCATCAGCGCCGGCAGAGCGCCGCGCAAAGTCGGCTCCCAGCCATCCTCCGCCACGGCGTGCCGGAAGGTGGCGAGGAAGTCGGCATAGCGTGCGCGGCGGCCGAGATAGCCCGGCCATTCCGCGAGCACCTTGCCCGGGTCGGGGGCCGGCTCGAGGCGGCGCTCATAGAGCCGCGCATAACAGCGCAGCCGCTCGTCGGGCGCTCCCATGCGCGCGAGCGCAACCAACGCCATCGCCAGATGATTGGAGAGCCCGCCGCGATATTCGGCGTGGTAGCGGCGCTGGTGCTCCAACAGTTCGGAGAGCGCGCCGCGGCGGGTCATCTCATCCGCGACCCAGCGCCGCCATCAGCTCGCGCCATTCGCGCTTGCCGAGCCCGCTCGTCTGCTCCGTCACCGGCTCGCCCGCGAGCATGCGGCGCACCGCGGCCCAAGCCGTGGCGGAGAGCTTGACGCCGCCCAGCACGTGCTCGGCGAAAGCCTCGTGCACCAGCGGGACCCACCGCCGCACGGTCTCGATCATCGCCTCGGCATAGACGCGGATCTCGTATTGCGCATGCGGATCGGCGCGTAGTGCCAGGAAGTGCAGAAGATTGTGCAGGTCGGTCTTCCAGTACCATTGCGTATAGAAGCCGAGCGTCAGGTTCATGCGCGCCAGCTCCCGCGCCAGCCCCGCGCGCCCCTCCTCGATCACGGTGCCGTCCGCCCGCTCGTTCAGCATCTCCTCGTAATGGCCGTAGCTGCGCATGGCGTCCTCGCCCAGAAGATCGAGCACGCGCGCGGCCTCCTTGCCTTCGAGCAGGTCCCCCCGCCCCTGCCGGTTGCTCGCGGACTGCGCGGCGAGCTGCTCGGGGGCGGGCAGGTAGAATTCGCGGTCGAGGATGGAATAGCGCGCCGAATACTCGTTCACGTTCGCGGTACGATGGCGGATCCACTGCCGCGCCACGAAGATCGGCAGCTTCACGTGATATTTGATCTCGCACATTTCGAAGGGCGTGGTGTGCCGGTGGCGCAGCAGATAGTGGATGAGGCCGCGATCCTCGCTGATCTTGCGCGTGCCCTTCCCATACGAGACCCGCGCCGCCTGAACCACGGCGGCGTCGTCACCCATATAGTCGATAACCCGCACGAAGCCGTGATCGAGCACGGGCAGCGGCTGGTAAAGGATCTCCTCCAGCGCCGGCACGGTCGCGCGCAGGGTCGGGCGCGTCTCGGCGCGCACGGAAGCGATTTCGGCGTCCTGCTCGGGCGTGAGCCTCATGCCGGAAAGGTCCTCGTCTGATCGGGAGTGGACGGCTGACGGTGAGTCTAGCCGCTGGCCGGTGAGGGTGCCAGAGCCGGGAGGGCTTTCAACCGGCCCGGCGGACCCCTATATTATCCCCGTCGGGCAACCGACTATGGCGATAAACGCCACGTGGAATAAGCGGTGCGGACCCGGGGGCGGTACCCGGCGCCTCCACCAGTTTCGCCGGCCTGGGCAGCGGCTTGTCTTCCAGGGTTGCGCCGGGCGGGCAGTGAACGGGGGCGAAACAGGATCGACGCGCGTGGTAAAGGCGTGGTTTTCGCTCGGCATGGTACCGCCGTTATCGGGCCAACCCAAGAGTGCCAACGACAACCGTGTGGCTCTCGCTGCCTAACCATAGGTAAGCGCGGTCCGGGGGGCGCCGGGCAACAGAAGCCCCCCACTTCCACCCCCCTTGTGGGGCGGCAACAACAAGCGCTCTGATGGACGCGAATGGGGAAGGATGCGCTGAGATACGATCAGATGGTCGAGGACGCCCTGCGCGGTGTCGTCCGCACGGCCCTGGCTCAGGCCGCCGAGCACGGCCTTCCCGGCGCGCATCATTTCTACATCACCTTCGAGACCGACCATCCCGGCGTGACCATCGCCGACCATCTGAGGGCCCGCTATCCCGATGAGATGACCATCGTGCTCCAGCACCAGTATTGGGGCCTGGAGGTCGAGGAGGAGCGGTTCGCCGTCACCCTCAGCTTCAACGACCGGCACGAGCGGCTGAGCATTCCCTTCGAGGCGGTGTCCGCCTTTGCCGATCCTGCGGTGAAGTTCGGCCTGCGCTTCGAGCGGCAGGAGGATGGATCGCCGGCCGCGGCGGCATCGCCCTCCGCGACCAACCTCCCCGAAGAGGCCGAAGACAAGCCCGCCTCGGACCCCGCCCAGCCGGCCGGCGAAGGGGCCAAGGTGGTCGCCCTCGAAACCTTCCGCAAGAAGTGAGATAACGCGCCGCAGGATCGCGAAACGCGATCGGCCGCGGGGGAGCCCGGGGTATCGGGGGGTTGTCGAATGCCTGAATTCCAGTTCCAGGAGATGTTTCCGCTCGGGCCCGACGAGACGCCCTACCGCCAGCTCACCTCCGATCATGTCGCCACCGCAAGCCTGGAGGGCGAGCGCGTGCTCACCGTCGCGCCCGAGGCGCTGACCCGGCTCGCGGCCGAGGCTTTCCACGACATCTCGCACCTGCTGCGGCCCTCGCACCTGAAGCAGCTGCGCGCGATCCTCGACGATCCGGAGGCCTCCGCGAACGACAAGTTCGTGGCGCTCGATATGCTGAAGAACGCGAACATCGCGGCGGGCGGCGTGCTGCCGATGTGCCAGGACACGGGCACCGCCATCGTCTTCGCCAAGAAGGGCCAGCGGGTCTGGACGAAAGGCGGCCAGGACAAGGCGGCCCTCGCGCGCGGCATTTTCAAGACCTATACCGAGACCAACCTGCGTTACAGCCAGGTCGCGCCGCTGACGATGTATGAGGAGGCGAACACCGGGACGAACCTCCCCGCGCAGATCGACATCAACGCCGTGCCGGGCGATGCCTACAAGTTCCTCTTCATCGCCAAGGGCGGCGGGTCGGCGAACAAGACCTTCCTCTATCAGCAGACCAAGGCGCTGCTGAACCCCAAATCGCTGATCAAGTTCCTCGACGAGAAGATTCGCACGCTCGGCACGGCGGCCTGCCCGCCCTATCACCTGGCGATCGTGATCGGCGGCACCTCGGCCGAGATGACGCTGAAGACCGTCAAGCTCGCCTCCTGCCGCTACCTGGACGCGCTGCCGACGCAGGGCGGCCGCTCCGGCCATGCCTTCCGCGACCTGGAGCTGGAGCGCGAGGTGCTGGAGCTGACGCGCGGCATGGGCATCGGCGCGCAGTTCGGCGGCAAGTATTTCTGCCACGACGTGCGGGTGATCCGGCTGCCGCGCCACGGCGCCTCCTGCCCCGTCGGGATCGGCGTCTCCTGCTCCGCCGACCGGCAGGCGCTGGGCAAGATCACCGCGGAAGGCGTGTTCCTCGAGCGGCTCGAAACCAACCCCGCGCAGTATCTGCCGGAGGTCACGTTGGAGGAGCTGGGCGGGCCGGTGGTGCGCATCGACTTGAGCCGGCCGATGGCGGAGATCCGCCGCAGCCTCAGCCATCACCCGGTGAAGACGCGGCTCGCGCTCACCGGGCCGATGATCGTCGCGCGCGACATCGCGCATGCCAAGCTGAAGGAGCGCCTGGATCGCGGCGAGGACCTGCCGGACTATTTCAAGAACCACCCGGTCTATTACGCGGGTCCGGCCAAGACGCCGGCCGGATACGCCTCGGGCTCCTTCGGCCCGACCACGGCGGGTCGCATGGATTCCTA
>JAREAF010000150.1 GCA_029240475.1 Rhodospirillales bacterium
CGCGGCGACAGCCCGGCGCGGTCTTCCCTCAGCGGCTGGAGGGTGGTCACTTCGCGGCGGCCGAGAGGGACCCGGCCATGCGGCTGTTGAGCGCCGCGACCGTGCCCGGCTCGGGCGGGTCGATGCAGGAGGCGACCGGGATCTTCTGCCGGATCATGTCCTGGAACTGCTTGACGCGCACCTCGCGACGCGAGAGCACCCCCGCGCGGTAGCTGCTGGAGGAGAGCCCACGCTGCACGCCCTCGACCAGCCCCTGGTCCTCTATCCAGACCTGCTTGTTGATCCGCAGGTTGAGCCAGCGCGCCGCGCGCATCTCGCGCCGCTCGTCGGGAAGGACGAAGCTGCGCGAGCGGCTGATGCTGCGACCCGGAGCGACCGGCAGGATCTGGAAGTAGTCGATCATGTCCGGATAGATGTCGAAGGCGAGGTTCGGGAACATGCTGTAATAGAGCCAGGAACGCTTGCGGTCCTCCGGCAGATGCGGCACGTCGGGCAGCAGCTTCTGATAATGGCGCTCGCTCCAGTTCTTCGAGGGCTGGTCGCGCAGGGGACCGCCGCCGCGCGAAACGCCGAGCGGCTTCACCTCGAAGCTGTAGGTCGTCCCGTAGAGGCGCTGCAGCCCGGGATGCGCCACCGGCACGTGATAGGCCTCGATGTTGTTGTCGACCGCCGTCTTCCAATCGGCGTTGATACCGACCACCGCATGCGGGCCGAACGGCACCATCTTGGGAATGCGGTAATGGCCGAGCGCTTCCCGGAACGGAGCGAACTGTTCGGCGACGCTTGGCCCCTCATCGGGCACGAACCGGATGAAGATCAGGCCAAGGAACAGCTCGGTCTCGATCGGGACGAGGCCGAAGGCCGACTTGTCGAGCCCGGGAAAATCCTCCTCCGCCGGCACGCCGATCAAGCGGCCCGACAGACTATAAGTGAAACCGTGATAGCGGCAGCGGATCGCCCGGCCGCACCGGCCCGCCGGACCGTCGACGAGCTGGAAGGCGCGATGCCGGCAGACATTGTGGAAGGCGCGCACCTCCCCCTCGCCATCCCTCAGAATGATCGCGCTCTCACCCAGGAGGTCGAAGCGCAGATAGTCGCCGGGCTCCGGCAGCTCGTTCACATGGCCGGCCAGCTGCCAGCTGCGCAGGAATAGGCGCTCCTTCTCCAGCGCCAGGAACTCGGCATTCTCATAGATCCAGGCGGGCAGCGTGGTCCAGCTCATGACGGCATCCCGTGACATGCGATCGATCTAGAGCGCCACCGGCGCAAGGGGCAAGTCAATGCACTCCTGGAGGTATGCGGCCGCGTGGCGCCGGATGGACCCATCATGCGGTGGCACCGCCCGATGAGCCATGGATCTCCCCCTTGCGGCGGGCGACATAGTCGCGCAGAGCCTCATCGACGGCAGGATCGATCGCGGGCTGCTCATATTCGGCCAGGAGCTGCTTCCAGATCCGGTTCGCGCGCGTGGCCGCATCCATGCTGCCGCGGTCGCGCCAATTGTCGTAATTGTCCCAATCCGACAGCAGCGGCTCGTAAAAGGCGCTCTCGTAGCGGGCCAGCGTGTGCGCCGTGCCGAAGAAGTGGCCGCCATGCCCGGCTTCGGCGATGGCCTCCAGGCCCAGGCTCGCCTCATCCACCGCGGGGGGCTCCAGCCAGGCAGTCATCATCTGCAGCAGCTCGGCATCCAGGATCAGCTTCTCGAAGCCCGCCGTGAGCCCACCCCCGAGCCACCCCGCCGCGTGGTTCACCATATGCGCATGCGCGGTGATGGCTCCCCACAGCGCCATCTCGCTCTCATAGGCGGCCTGCGCATCGACGGCATGCGCCGTGGTGACGTTGCTGGAGCGGAACGGCAGGCCATAGCGCCGCGCCAGCTGGCCGGAGATCTGCGCCGCCTGCACATATTCGGGCGTGCCGAAGGCTGGCGCGCCCGAGCGCATGTCGACATTCGTCGTGAAGGCCCCATAGACGACGGGAGCGCCCGGGCGCACGCACTGCGCCAGGACAATTCCCGCCAGCGCCTCCGCGTTCTGCTGCACGAGCGCGCCGGCGAGGGTCACGGGCGCCATCGCGCCCGCCAGAGTGAAGGGCGTGATCACAACGGCCTGGCCGTGCCGGGCCATCTCGATCAGGCCCTCGGCCATGGGCACGTCGAGCATCAGCGGGGAATTGGTGTTGATGATGCAGGTGAAGACCGGCGTGCGCCACAGCTCCTCGCGCGCCACGCCCATGGCGATGGCGGCCATCTCCAGCCCGTCGCGCGCGCGCTCCGCGCCGAGGCCCCAGGGCTGCCAGTTCTTGTCCATGAGGGTCAGCTGGGCGTAATGGGTATCGAGGTGCCGGCTCGCCTCGGGCAGGTCCAGCGGCTCGAACGGTCCCCCGCCCTCCTGATGCAGCACGTTGAGGCTCTGCACGAGCTTGAGGAAATCGCACAGCTCGGCGTAGCTCCCGGCATGCCGCCCGCGTTCGAGGTCGCAGGCGAAGGCCGGCCCGCCGACCGCCGAGAAGAAGGTAAAAGCGCCGCCCACTTCGAGCGCACGCTCCGGATTGCGCGCATGCAGCGTGAACTGGCTCGGCGCCAGCTTGCGTGTCTCCTCCACGAGGCCACGGTCGAGCCGCACCACCATCGAGGACTCGTCCACATCGGCGCCCGCCGCCTCGAACAGGCGTCGCGCCTCGGCCTGCAGAACCTTCATGCCGATCGTCTCGAGCACGCCGAGCGAGGCGAGGTGAATGGCCTCGATCTGGTCGGCGCTGAGGATCTCCAGGGGGCGGTAGGGCAGCCTGGGCTGGCGCCAGGCGCGCTGGCGGATCGCCCCGGTCCTCCGAGGGCCGCGACCTTCGCGTTGCGGCCGTCTCGCGCGCAAGCTGCGCTCCATCGGCGGTGATCCCGCGGTCCGCGCTCCTTATAGAACAGATGTACAGTAGTGGCCGGCGGGTCCGGGCGTCAACGCCCTTCGCCCCGCGCGTGCCCTTCCGGCAGATTCTGCTCGACCCACAGCCAGCACATTTCGACCGCGCGCCGACGCGGGATATTGCCGGCGTTGAGCCCCAGCTCCAGCCAGAAGCCGTCCAGGAGGACCACGAAGGCCGCGGCCAGGAGATCGAGCTCCTGCCGCGCACGCCCGGCGCCGCCCGCCTCGGAAAACAGCCCGGCCACCAGCCGGCGGCGCGTGCGGTGAAAGCGGGTGAACTCCTCTTTCAGGGCGGGCACGGTGCGCGACAGGTCCCAGAGCGCCAGATAGGCGCCGACCACCTCGTCGGAGAGCCAGTCCGCGGACACGTTCCGCTCGATCAGCATCCGCAGCCGCTCCCGGACCGGCACGCCGCCAGCGCCAGCGATGTCGCGATACTCGACCGCGGCCCGTTCTGCGAGCCGGCGATAGGCCCTCACCAGCAGGTCGTTCCAGCCGCCGAAGAAATAATTGACCAAGCTTGGAGACACCTGGAGATCACGACAGACCTGCCGCAGGCTGGCGCCCTGGGCGCCATGGCGCGCCAGCGAGGAAAGCGTCGCCTCGATCAATTGCGCGCGCCGCTCCTCCGGCTTGAGCCGCTTCTGAAGCGCCTGCCGTTTGCGGGCCGCGGCCGCAAGCGCAACAGCTTGCATGCATCTCCTCCGCTGCTGTACAGCCGTTCAGTATAGGGCCCGGCGTGCGCGGCGCAACCCGGGCTTCGGTCGCGACCCTCCGGGACTCCGTCCCCGCACCTAATCCAGATCGACCAGCCCGGCTCCTGCCCCTCGCTCCCGGGACTGCGCCGTCGCCGGCACCAAGGTGCGCGCGGCCAGCGCTTCGATTTCCCGCCACGCCGCCTCTCCCACGCGCACGCCAGCTTCGAGCGCCGACCGCCGCGCTCGGGCGAGATCGGGCGTCAGGTCTGCGGAGCCGGCGGCGAAATCCTCGTCCCGCGCGGGACGAATCCGGACTGGCGCGGACCGGAGTTCGGACAGCTCGGCGGCCGTCCCCACAACGGCAGCCCTCCCGGTGGCGGTTGCGGCGCGCAACCTGCCCTCGATCTCGACCGCCAGCGGCAATGCGCCGCCCGCGCAGACGATGGCGGCCTGTGCGACCGCCAGCACCGGGACGTCGATCACCGCCTCGACGGCGGTTCCTCCTCCCGAAGCGGCGGCGAGCACCAGATCGCAGGCGCTGGGCAGGACGCGCAGCGCCGAGCAACGCTGCTCTCCGCCGACGGATCGATAGATTTGGCCCGCCCGCACCAGTCGCGGCTCTGCGATGTGCGGCCACGCCAGGGCCTCCTGCATCAGGGCCGCGACCGGAAAACCGCCGGCCGCAAGCCAGGCAGCGACGGCTCCGGCATCTTCCGCCAGGCCCAGCGGAAGCCCCGCTCCCAACGCCGCCTTGCGGACGGTCACCTCGATCTCGTTGAGCGAGAGTCTCATGCGGCCGCAGGTCCGAGAGAGGGGAAGCACCAGTCCATGGCTTCCGGGCGGCCCAGTTCGTCCGGCAAGGGCGCTCCCTGGTAGAGCGTGATCCGGGTCCAGCGGTCGGATTTCGGGTCGAATTTCGAAGCGCCGAAGAAGGAGAGCTTGCAGCGCAAGAGATCGATGGGCAGACAGGCCGACGAGACCAGGTTGTCGTAGATCTCGCCATAGGGGTGCCGGCCGATGGTCTGCACGCGGCGCACGATGCTGCGGAGCTCGGGATGGCGCAGCAGGAACTCGGCCACGCTCTCGCCGCCCTCCGCGGTCCGGAGCGCCACCTCCAGCACCTGAACGGCCACCGCGATCGCCAATGGCATCTCGCGCTCCGCGCCCGGTTCGGCGAAGCGGTCGCCGAGGCGCGGCTCCAGTTTCTCCTCCGATACATACCAGAACAGTCGCCGCTGCTCCTGATCCTGGAGGTCGAGGCCGAGCGCCCAGCCATACCGGCGGCGCAGCAGCTCCGAGAGCTCGCTCAAGCGCATCCCCGGCTCGAAGCACGTCTCGGCGGCGCTCGCCATCCCGTCCGTGAGCGCATCGACCAGCTCCGGATAGAGCTCGATCAGCAGGCTGACGGCCAGCTCCTGCGCTTCCAGCGAGAACCGGCCCTCCACGGTGCGGTAGAGCCGGTCCCAAGGCGTCTCGCCGCCCAGATTCCCCTCCCCGCTCGCGAGCAGGCCCCGGAGCGCCTGCAGCTCGCCGCGCAGGACCTCGATCCGCCGCGACTGGCGGGCGTCCTCCACCTCCCAGTCGCCGACATGCCGCGCGGCGCGATCGAGCAGCGCATGGAACCGCTCGATGCGCCACGGCTCGGCGCTGGAGACGCTCCGCACGCGGGCGAGAGCGCTCTCGCGCGCGAACATCCAGTTATGGATGAGGATGGGGTGGCTCGCGAGAAACGGCGCCATGCCGAGGCCGGTGGCATTGCCGATGCCGATATAGCGCTTCATCCGGCGGTTCAACGGGCTGAAGCTCGAGCCGCCGCGGTGACGCGCCACATGCTCGACCAGATCCTGCGTGAAGCACCGGATCAGGTAGATCGTCAGCATCTCCGCGCGGAATGGGCCGCCCAGCTCGGGCCGGTCGGCGATGCGCCCGCGGTCGGCGATGCCGAACTTGCCATTGCCGTAGACGGCCGTGGTGCGCATGAGATAGCCGACGCGGCGCAACAGCTCGAGATCCGGCTGGCGCCCGGAGGCGAGCCGTTCCACCAGATGCTCGAAGAAGCGCACGCTCTTGTTGGCGCGGGAGAGCACCAGCTCGGTCGCGCGATAGCGCGCCGCCTCCTGGCGCGGCGCGGCGAGCGAGAGGCGCGCGATGTCCGCATCGCTAGGCAACCCGTCGAACAGCACGAAACTCGCATCCCAGGCTTCGGCGATCACCCGGTCGGTTCGCCGCTCCGGCTCCAGCGGCTGCGAGAAGGCGATCAGGGAATAGCAGCGCCCATTGCAGGCGACGCGATAGACCGCATGGCCGTATCCGTCGGCATCGAGCTCGACCACCGGGCGATCGATCCGCCAGCCTTCCGCGCCCATCTGCCGGATGAGCGTGGGCATGAAGCTGAGCCGGGTCGGGAAGAAGCTGCCCATCCGCTCCAGCCGCATCACCTGCTCCGGAGGCCTGAGCGGCACCCGCAGAGTCCCTCCCGCCGGTGATCCGGCCTGCACGGTCATGCGGCTTGCGAGGGTCTCGGCTGCGGGCCGAACGAAGCCTCGAAGAATCGCAACCAGTTGCCGCCCATGATCGCCGCCACCTCGTCGGCCGAAAATCCGACCGCGCTCAGGCCGGCGGCGATCTTCCCGAAATCGCGGTTGTCCCGGAACCAGTCCGGCTGCGGCGGAAAGCCCGGCTGGGCCGCGGAGCCCTCGCCATGGTACGTCCGCTTGGTCCAGCGGCCGTTCCGCATCCAGGCGACAACCTCGTCCGGCTGGTCCTGGCAGAGATCGCTGCCGAGGCCGAGATGGGTCACGCCGAACCGTTCCGCGGTCCGCGCCACCATGGCGCAGAACTCCTCCAGCCGGCAGGCGCTGCCGCCCCGCAGATGGTGCGGATAGAGCGAGAAGCCGATGATCCCGCCGCTCTCGGCGAGCGCCTTCAGCACCGCATCGGACTTGTTGCGCTTGGCGGGATGCCAGAAAGCGGGATTGGCATGGGTGATGGCGATCGGCCGCTCGGAGATCTCGACCGCCTGCAGGGTCGAACGCTCGCCGGAATGGCTCATATCGACGACCAGGCCGACCCGGTTCATCTCCGCAATCACCTCCCGGCCCATGCGCGTGATGCCGGAGTCCTCCGCCTCATAGCAGCCGGAGGCCAGCAAGCTCTGGTTGTTGTAGGAGAGCTGCATGAAGCGCGCGCCGAGCTGATGGCAGATCTCCACCAAGCCGATATCGTCCTCGATCGGCGAGCAGTTCTGAAAGCCGAAGAAGATGGCGGTCCGCCCTTCCCGCTGCGCCTTCACGACGTCCGCCGCCGTCCGGCCGTGAAAGATCAAATCGGCATGGCGTTCGAACCGGCGGTGCCAGGCGGAGATGTTGGCGACCGTCTCCCGGAAGTTCTCGTGATAGCAGATCGTGGCGTGGACGGCCGCGACGCCGCCTTCCCGCATTTGCCGGAAGATGCGCTCGGACCAGTTCGCGTATTGGAGGCCATCGAT
>JAREAF010000151.1 GCA_029240475.1 Rhodospirillales bacterium
TATTCGGCGCGCAACGGCGGCTATACGCGCGTGATGAAGGCGGGCTTCCGCTATGGCGACGCCGCGCCCATGGCCGTGATCGAGCTGGTGGACCGCGACCCCGACGCGAAGGGGCTCGACTCCGGCCCCACCGCTGATAGGACGGAGGAGGGCGAGGAGGAGGAGCAGGCCTAAGGCCTTCGCGCCCTTCGAGGACATCTGCAGGGGCGGCCTCCGGGCCGCCCTTTTCATATGGCCCCTCTCCCGCTCGTTGCAGGGTGAGGTCTAGACTCGTGACGATCCGCTGAGCCGGGCCCACATAAGTAAGATGGCAACTCTCTTCGAAGCGCAGGCTCCCCGACCCCTCGCCGACCGGCTGCGGCCGCAGCGGCTGGAGGAGGTCGTCGGCCAGGATCATCTGCTCAAGCCCGACGCGCCGATCGGCCGCATGGTCGCGAAAGGCCGGCTCGCCTCGATGATCCTGTGGGGGCCGCCGGGCTGCGGCAAGACCACCATCGCGCGGCTCCTGGCCGAGCACACCAACCTGGAGTTCCAACCACTCTCCGCCGTGTTCTCGGGCGTGGCGGATCTGCGCAAGGTGTTCGACCAGGCGAAGAAGCTGCGCGCGGCAGGGCGCGGGACCCTCTTGTTCGTGGACGAGATACACCGATTCAACCGCGCCCAGCAGGACAGCTTCCTGCCCTATGTCGAGGACGGCACCGTCATTCTGATCGGCGCCACCACGGAGAATCCGTCCTTCGAGCTGAACGGGGCTCTCTTGTCGCGCTGCCAGGTCTTCGTGCTCAACCGGCTCGACGAGGCGGCGCTGGAGGCGCTGCTGCAGCGCGCGGAGGCGGAGATGGCCAAGCCGCTGCCGCTGGTGCCCGAGGCGCGCCAGGCGATCAAGGCCATGGCCGACGGCGACGGGCGCTATGTGCTCAACCTGGCCGAGGAGCTGTTCCAGCTCGCGCCCGCCGCGCCGCTCGACACCGCCGCGCTGGTCGCCGCCGTGCAGCGCCGCGCGCCGCTCTACGACAAGGCGCAGGAGGGGCACTACAACCTCATCAGCGCGCTGCACAAGTCGTTGCGCGGCTCCGACACCGACGCGGCGCTCTACTGGCTCGCGCGCATGCTGGCGGGCGGCGAGGACCCGCTCTATGTCGCGCGGCGCATGGTGCGATTCGCCGTCGAGGATATCGGCCTCGCCGATCCCGATGCGCTGCATCAGGCGCTGGCCGCCTGGGACACCTATGAGCGCCTCGGCTCGCCCGAGGGCGAGCTGGCGCTCGCGCAATGCGTGATCTATCTCGGCACCGCGCCCAAATCGAACGCCGGCTATACGGCATTCGGCTCCGCGATGCGCGCGGCGAAGGAGACCGGCTCGCTCATGCCGCCCAAGCACATCCTCAACGCGCCGACGCGGCTGATGAAGCAGCTCGGCTACGGTAAGGGCTACGCCTACGACCACGACACCGCCGAAGGCTTTTCGGGTCAGAACTATTTTCCCGATGAGATGGAGCGGCGGCGTTTCTACGAGCCGGTCGAGCGCGGCTTCGAGCGCGAGATCCGCAAGCGCTTGGAGTACTGGGACCGCCTGCGCGCCGAGAAGCAGGGGCGGGACGAGAGGGGCGAGACGACGTGACCTCCGTCCAGACCCTCACCGTCACCAAGGACGAGGGCGACTTGCGCCTCGACCGCTGGTTCAAGCGGCGCTTTCCGACGCTCGGCCATGGGCGACTGGAAAAGCTCCTGCGCACCGGGCAGGTGCGCGTGGACGGCCGCCGGGCGAAGGCCTCGATGCGGCTTGAGGCGGGGCAGAGCGTGCGCGTGCCGCCGCTCGGCATCGAGGCGCCCGCGCCGAAGCGCGCGATCGAGATCGATCCGGGCGAGGCGGCGGAGCTGCGCCGGCGTGTGCTCCACAAGGATGCCTGGGTGATCGCGCTCGACAAGCCGGCGGGCTTGGCCGTCCAGGGCGGCACGCGCACCGACAAGCATCTCGACGCCATGCTGGACGCGCTGCGTTTCGAGGCCGAGGAGCGGCCAAAGCTGGTGCATCGGCTGGACCGCGACACCAGCGGCGTGCTGCTGCTCGCCCGCACCACGCCTGCCGCCCGGGCGCTCACCGAGGCGTTCCGGGACAAGACGGCGGTGAAGCTCTATTGGGCGGTGACGGTCGGCGTGCCCCAGCGCGATGTCGGAACCATCGATCTGCCGCTCGCCAAGCTCGCCGGCCCGCGCGGCGAGCGCGTCGCGGCGGACGAGGAGGACGGGCTCCGGGCCATCACTCATTGGCGCGTGGTCGACCGCGCTGGCCGGAAGGCGGCCTGGCTGGCGCTCCTGCCCGAGACGGGACGCACGCATCAGCTCCGCGTCCATTGCGCGGCACTCGGCGCGCCCATCCTGGGCGATCTCAAATATGGGGGGCGCGAGGCCGTGCTGCCCGGCGGTCCGGAGAAGCCGCTGCTGCATCTGCATGCGCGCGCGATCCGCACGCCGCATCCCAAGGGTGGCGTGCTCCAGGTGAAGGCGCCCTTGCCCAGGCACATGCAGGAGAGCTTCGCCTTCCTTGGCTTTGCGATGGATGCGGAGGGCGATGCCGATCTCCGCGCCTGACGGGCCGCCGCGCCTCGTCGTCTTCGATTGCGACGGCACCCTGGTCGATAGCCAGCATGCGATTGTCGCCTGCATGCGCGATGCCTTTTCCGTCCATGGCTGCGCCGCGCCCGAGGATGCCGCGATCCGGCAGGTGATCGGGCTCAGCCTCGACGAGGCGGTGGCGCGGCTGGCGGCCGGCGCTCCGGCCGAGAAGGTGGTGGAGGCCTACCGCCAAGCCTTCTTCGCCATGCGCAGCCGGCCCGACTTTCACGAGCCGCTCTTTCCGGGCGTGGCGGCGGCGCTGGAGGCCCTGGGTTCGGAGGGGTGCCTGCTCGGGGTCGCGACCGGCAAGGCCCGCCGCGGCCTGCTGGCGACCCTGGAGCGGCATGGGCTATCCGGGCGGTTCGTGACGCTGCAAACGGCGGATTTAAACCCTGGTAAGCCTCATCCGGCCATGTTGTTGAAGGCGATGGCCGAAACGGGGGCCGATCCGGACCGGACCGTTCTGGTAGGCGACACTTCATACGATATGGAGATGGCGCGCCGGGCCGGCGCGCGTGCGGTCGGCGTCGCTTGGGGGTATCATGACCGGCGCGAGCTTGAGGCCGCCGGCGCGGACCGCATCGTCGAGCGCTGCGAAGAGCTGGCTGACTGCGTCTTGAGTCTGCTCTAGGGGGAAGCCATGCGTGTGTTGAAGTGGGTGCTGGGCGGCATCGTCGTGCTGCTGGTGGCGGTCGCCGTCGCCGCCTACGCAATCCTGATGACGCTCGATCTCAATCTTTATCGCGAGCGGATCGCGCAGGAGATCGAGGGCGCCACGGGGCGCAAGGTGGTGATCGGCGGCCCGATCGATCTCGAAATGTCGCTTAGCCCGGCCCTGGCGCTCTCGGACGTCTCACTGGCGAACGCGCCCTGGGCCCAGGAGCCGCAGATGCTCCGCGTGAAGCGCTTCGAGGCGAAGGTCGCGCTGGTGCCGCTGCTGAGCAAGGAGGTGCGCATCGAGCGCATTGTCCTTTCGGGCGCGGACATCCGCCTCGAGACGGACGCGAACGGCGTCGGCAACTGGGTCTTCAAGCAGGGCCAGCCCGCGGAAGCAGCGCCCGAGCCGCAGCCTGCTCCCGAGGAGTCCGGCGAGACCATCCTGCCGGCCTTCGATGAGGTGACGGTCGAGGATTCGCTCCTCACCTATCGCGACGGCCGGACCGGGCAGGTGACGACGCTCGCCATAGACAAGCTGCAGGCCGCGGCGCCCAGCCAGACCGCGCCGATGAAGATCGAGCTGGTTGCCCGCTACAACGACAACCCCATCGAGGCGAAGGGCACGCTGGGCGCCATGGCGAGCCTGGTGGCAGGCGAGCCGGTCGCGGTCGACCTCGAGGCCAAGGCCGGCGGAGCCAACCTCCGTCTGCTCGGCGATCTCGGCAAGCCGGGCGCTGAGAGGGGAACGAATCTGGTGGTTTCCGCCGAAGGCGCGCAGCTTGGCGAACTCTCGAACCTGGCCGGCGCGCCGATCCCGGCGCTCGGGCCCTACAAGGCCAGCTTGCGCCTGCAGGAGACCAAGGGAGTCTTCTCGGCCAGCGCCATCGAGGCGGTGGTGGGCTCCGACGCGATCGTCCTGGCGAGCGCCACCGGCAGCGTCGCCAATCTGGCGGCGGTGGACGGGATCAATCTGCAAGTCGAGTTCAAGGGCCCCTCGCTCGCCGCGCTGAACGAGCCGGCCAGGCTGAACCTGCCGCCGATCGGCCCCTACGAGATCGGCGCTGCGGTGACCGGCAACCGCCGGGCGGTCCAGCTCAAGAACTTCGCCGCGACCGTGGGCGGCAGCGATCTTTCCGGCTCGGCCGCGCTCGCCACGGACGGGCCGAGACCCTCGATCGACGCGACGCTGACCTCGAACAAGCTCGTGCTGGCCGATTTTACAGGATCACAGACCGGCGCGAATGCGGGCACAGGCGGGTCGCAGGCGTCCGACGGCCGCGTGTTTCCAGCCGATCCGCTGCCCTTGCAGGGGCTGCAGGCCGTGGATACGGCGGTGCGCTTCACCGGCCGCAGCCTGATGATGGAGAAGGTCACTCTGGAGAATGTCGCCGCGACGGCAACGCTGAAGCAAGGGCGGCTGGTGCTCGATCCGCTGGAGGCCGGGGTCAGCGGCGGCACCGTCGCGATCAAGGCGGATGTGGACGGGGCGGCGGCCAAGCCCGCGGTCGCGCTGACGATCACCTCGCGCCAGGTGGAAGTCGGATCGCTGCTCAAGCTGCTCCAGGTCTCAGACGTCCTGAGCGGCGGCAAGGCCGATCTCGACCTCGATGTGAGGGGCGAGGGCGAGTCGGTCCGAGCGATCATGGCCGGCCTCGACGGATCGAGCCGGATGGTCATGGGGCCGGGCAAGATCAACAACCGGTTCGCCAAGATCCTGTTGGCCGATCTGGGCGGAGTGATCACCTTCTCCGGCAGCGGCGATTCTTCCGACATCAACTGCATGGTCAGCGATTTCGGGATCGCTCAGGGGCGGGCCACTGCCAAGGCGCTGGTGCTCGACACCAACGGGGCCACCATCCTCGGCAGCGGCGGGATCGATCTCCGAAGCGAGCGCCTGGACCTGCGCTTCGATCCGAACGCCAAGCAGACCAACCTCGCCAATCTCGCGGTGCCGGTGAAGGTCGGCGGCACGCTGGCCAGCCCCAGCGTCGTTCCCGATCCCGGCAAGATCGCCGAGAATGTCGTCGGCACGGTGGTGGGAGCGCCGCAGGGAATTTTCGACACGCTCGCCAGCCTGACCGGTCAGAAAGCGGCCGCCGCGGATCAGAACCCGTGCGCAACCGCGATCTCCGGCAAGGCGCAGCCGGCGAAGGCCACGACCACCACTCAGGGCGGGGGGAGCACGGCGGGGAGCGGCGCAACCGCCGGCACCGCTGCGCCGTCCTCCTCCGGCGGCGGCGTGATCCAGGACACGGTGAAGGGCCTCGGGAACACGCTCAACAACCTGTTTGGCGGCGGCGGCGGTGGCAGCACCTCCCCGACGCAGAGATCGGATTGAAGAGGCGCTACCAGAAGGCTGCGGCGGTCGAGCTGGAGGGCGGCTTCGGCATCGCGCTGGACGAGAAGCCGCTCTCCACGCCCATGCGCCACACGGTCGCCGTGCCGTCGCGCGCACTCGCCGAAGCGATGGCCGCCGAGTGGGAGGGGCAAGGCGACGAGGTTCGCCCCAACACCATGCCGCTAACCCAGCTCGCGGTGACGGCCCTCGACCGCATCGCCGGCCGTCGCGAGGCCGTGATCGAGGACCTGGCGGCTTATGGCTCGACGGAGCTGCTCTGCTATCGCGCCGAGCACCCGGCCGAACTGGCTCATCGCCAGGCGGAAGCCTGGCAGCCGCTCCTGGATTGGCTGGCGCTCCGATTCGATGCGCCCTTGGCCGTGACCGGCGGGGTCGTTCCCAAGCCGCAGAGCCCTGCCGCGCTCTCCGCGCTGCGCGGCGCCATCGCCGAGCGCAGCACCTGGGAACTGGCGGCGGTTGCCTTGGCGACGCAGGCGGCGGGCTCGATCGTGATCGCGCTGGCCCTGGTCGAGGACCGCATCGATGCCGCCGCGGCCTGGTCGCTCTCGCTCCTTGACGAGCTGTATCAGGCGGAGCTTTGGGGCGAGGACCGCGAGGCCGTCGCGCGGCGCGAGTCGATCCGGCGGGATATCGAGGCCGCCGAGGCGTTCCTGAACCTTCTGCGCCAGGAATGAGGCGCCTCTCGGCCCCACCGTCGCGCTTCCGTCCGGAGCGTCTTTGTAGCACTCTCGGGCCGATTCGGCGGCGTAGCAGCGGGGGGCTGGGAGGGATGCAGGAGATCCTGCAAAGGCTGGAGGAGAAGCGGGCGGCCGCGCGCGCCGGCGGCGGCGAGAAGCGCATCGCCGCCCAGCACGCCAAGGGCAAGCTGACCGCCCGCGAGCGCATCGAGGCGCTGCTCGATCCCGGCTCCTTCGAGGAGTGGGGTATGTTCGTCGAGCATCGCTGCACCGATTTCGGCATGGCGGACCAGAAGATCCCCGGGGACGGGGTGGTGACCGGCTACGGCACTGTCAACGGCCGGCTGGTCTTCGTCTTCAGCCAGGACTTCACCGTCTTCGGCGGCGCCCTCAGCGAGGCGCATGCCGAGAAGATCTGCAAGATCATGGACCAGGCGATCCGGGTCGGCGCGCCCGTGATCGGCCTCAACGATTCGGGCGGCGCGCGCATCCAGGAGGGCGTCGCCTCGCTCGCCGGATATGCCGAGGTGTTCCAGCGCAACGTGCTCGCCTCGGGCGTGGTGCCGCAGGTCTCGCTCATCATGGGGCCGTGTGCGGGCGGGGCGGTCTACTCGCCGGCCATGACCGACTTCATCTTCATGGTGAAGGATTCCTCCTACATGTTCGTCACCGGCCCCGACGTGGTGAAGACGGTGACGCATGAATCCGTGACGCATGAGGAGCTGGGCGGCGCGGTCAC
>JAREAF010000152.1 GCA_029240475.1 Rhodospirillales bacterium
ATGATGGGGAAGTCCTGGGGCGCCTTCAATTCATTGCAGGTTGCCGCGCGCAGGCCCCCTGAGCTCAAGGCGATCATCGCCGTCATGGGAACGGATGACCGTTTTGAAGAGGACGTTCACTACTCCGGCGGATGCCTCCTCAGCGACAATCTTTCCTGGGGGGCCATCATGCAGGTGTTCAATGCCCGCCCGCCGGATCCGGAGATTGTAGGCCCCCGCTGGCGCGACATGTGGCTCCAACGCCTGGAGGCCGAGCGATTCTGGCCAGAGATCTGGCTTCAACACCAGAAGCGCGATGCGTACTGGAAGCACGGTTCCGTTTGCACCGATTATGCGGCAATCGCTTGCCCAGTCTGGGTTTGGGGCGGGTGGGCCGACGGTTATCGCGATTCGCCATTCCGTCTCGCCAGCCAGCTTCAAGTCCCCCACAAAATCACCATGGGGCCATGGGCCCATCTTTACCCGCACCAGGCCGTCCCCGGACCTGCGGTCGGTTTCCTGCAGGAGGCACTGCGGTGGTGGGACCAGTTCCTCAAACTCAGGGACACGGGCGTCCTTAGCGAGCCGCCCTACCGGTTCTACATGGTGGAGAACGCGCGCCCTGACCCCAGGCACGCCGACCGGCGGGGCCGCTGGGTCGCCGAGCGAAAGTGGCCGAGCCCCAATGTCCGGATGCAAAGCCTTGCTCTCAACCCGGACCGGCTGGACCTTCATGCAACGCCGGAACGAGCCCTTTCCTTGGCCTCGCCTCAGACGACGGGTCTCGCGGCGGGCGAGTGGAGCAGCTTCGGGATCGTCGGCGATCTGCCGGGAGACCAGCGCCTGGATTCGTTCGGCTCGCTGGAGTTCAGGAGCGATCCCCTGCCCGCGCCTCTGGAGGTGGTGGGCAATGCCGAGGTGATCCTCGATCTGGCCGCCGACAGGCCGGATGCCTTCGTGGCCGTGCGCCTGATCGATGCCGCGCCGGACGGTAGTGCGGCGCTCGTCGCCCGCGGGTTCCTTAATCTCCGCCATCGCGACAGCCGAGAGGACCCGACTTCCCTGATTCCCGGAGAACGGTATCAGGTCAGAGTCCGGCTGAACGGAATGGCCTATTCCTTCGCTCAGGGAAATCGCCTGATGCTCGCGATCTCCAATGCCTATTGGCCCCTGGTCTGGCCGTCGCCCGAGCCCGTGGTTCTCACGGTCTTCTCCGGAGCCTCGCGCTTATTGCTCCCGGTGCGGGAGCCGCAGCCCGCAGATGCGGAACTGGCGCCACTGCCTGAGCCCATCGTACCACCGCCCTCCTCGGTGACGCGGCTTGGCAACGGCCGCGCCGAACGCGCGGTGACGATCGACCAGGTCAGCGGATCTGTGAGCCACCGTATCCTCATCGATGGCGATGTTTTCGGCGGTTATGGCAGGCTTCGCCTGGACGACATTGGCCTGGAGATGCGGCATGAGTACGAACGAACCCAGACCATCGGCCCGGACGATTCCAATTCCGCATCCTACAGCATGACGCAATGCTATGAGCTGCGTCGCGGCGCATGGAAGATCACGCTCAGAGCACGAACGGACATGACCTCGACCGCTCGGAGCTTTGAGCTTTCCGCCTGGCTCGAGGCGCATGACGGGGAAACGCTCGTCCGTCGGAAGGAATGGAAAGCAAGTCTGCCTCGCGAGACGCTGTAAGGTGATCCACCCCGCCTACCGATTCACTCACTACCTCCCACCGCGACACGTCCATGCTGTCCCACTTGGACTAAACCCTAATTGGCCCAGTTTTCCGCTTCAACAATCCTGCGGCTCTGCGTTAGGCTGGGCCGCACAGGTTCAATTGGGACAGCCATGAAAGCCGCGATCTACTGCCGGGTGTCAACCGCGGACCAGTTCTGTCAGCGCCAGGAACGCGAACTCCGGGCCTACGCGAAACGTCTCGGGTGCAAGGTGATTGGGGTTTTCAACGAGACGGCTTCTGGTGCAAGGGACGACCGCGCCGAGCGCAAGCGGGTCATGGCGCTGGCTCAAGCGCGCGAGATCGATGCCATTCTCGTCTCGGAGCTCACGCGCTGGGGTCGGTCCATGATCGACCTCGTGCAGACGCTCCAAGCCCTGCAAAGCTGGAAAGTGTCTATTCTGGCGATGAACGGCTTGCAGTTCGACCTCACAACACCACACGGGAAACTAATCGCGTCGGTGTTGGCATCCCTCGCTGAGCTTGAGCGGGACCTCCTGAGAGAGCGCGTGCGATCTGGTTTGGCTGCTGCCCGAGCCCGAGGCGTGAAACTCGGTCGCCAACCCGGTCATCGGCCGAAATCCGACCGGCTGGGACCGAAAGTGCTCAGCATGATCGAGGAGGGCAGGTCCTACCGAGATGTGGCCAAGCAGCTGAAACTCAGCAAGAACACCGTAGCTACTATTGTTCAACGCGCACGCTCGTAGCCAGTCGTTCATTCAGAACGCCACGTTGTCGCCGCCCTTGAGCTTCAGCATTGCGCGCGCCTCCGTGGGTGTCGCCACCCGCAGCGAAAGTTCCTCCACGATGCGGCGGATCTTCGCGACCTGCTCGGCATTGGATTTCGCAAGCTCGCCCTTGCCGAGGTACAAGCTGTCCTCCAGCCCGACGCGGACATGGCCACCCATGATCGCCGATTGGGTAACGAACGACATCTGATGGCGTCCAGCCGCCAGCACCGACCAGTGGTAATCCTCCCCAAACAGCTTGTCGGCGATCCGCCTCATATGGACGAGGTTCTCGTGATCGGCGCCGATCCCGCCGAGGATCCCGAAGATGGTCTGCACGAAGAAGGGCGGCTTCACCATCCCGCGATCGACGAAATGCGCGAGGTTGTAAAGGTGGCCGACATCGTAGCACTCGAACTCGAACCGCGTGCCGCAACCCTCGCCGAGCTCCTTCAATAGGCGCTCCATATCCTTGAAGGTGTTGCGGAAGATGAAGTCGCGCGTGTTCTCGAGGTGCGCCCGTTCCCACGCATGCTTGAACTCGGTCATCTTCTCCAACGCCGGGAATAGGCCGAAATTCATGGAGCCCATGTTGAAGGAGGCAAGCTCGGGCTTCGCCGTCATTGCCGCCGCGGTGCGCTCCTCTATGGTCATGCCGTGCCCGCCGCCGGTCGTGATGTTCACGACGGCGTCGCAGTTTTGCTTGATGCGCGGCAGGAACTGCATGAAGACGGCTGGGTCGGGCGTCGGGCGGCCATCCTTCGGATCCCGCGCATGAAGGTGGAGCACCGACGCACCCGCCTCCGCCGCTGCGATGGAATCGCGCGCGATTTCGTCCGGGGTGATAGGCAGGTAGGGCGACATGGAGGGCGTGTGCACCGATCCGGTGACGGCGCAGGTGATGATGACCTTTTCGCGTTTGGCAGCCATGAGACGCCTCCTTCAGGCAAGCTATGCGCCCCGTCAGCGCCAGACGGAACCGCAGACACGCACCAGATTCTCTCCCAGTATGCCGCCAACGGCAGGCTCGCCGTAGCCGGCGCCAAGCATCAGATCGGCGAGCTCCACGATTTGCGCTGGCCGGGCATAATGGGCGCCGGGCCAGTCGGGCCGCGCCGCGTCGGGCCACTCCTCGGGACGCGCACGCATAAATCGGTTCAGCGGCTCTGTGTCGAACACGATGTCGAGCCCGAGGCAGGCATGCTCCGGCCCTACGAGCTGCACGACATGGTCGAGATGTCGGAACATGGTCTCGCTGCGGACCTCGGCGTCCCCGAGATAGATGCTGGAGCCGGAGAGACCGATCAGGCCGCCGGTCGCGGCACAGGCGCGGATCTGATCGTCCGTAACATTGCGGAAATGCGGCCAGACCGCATCTGCATTGGAGTGGCTGAAGACAGCGGGCTTGGACGCCTGCTCGAGTGCATCGAGCGACGTGCGTCGCCCAGTATGGCTGAGATCGATCAGCATGCCGGTGCGCTCCAGCTCCATGACGAGCAGCCGGCCAAAACGCGTCAATCCTCCATCCCCCGCCTCGGCGCAGCCACCGCCCACCGAGTTAGATTGGTTGAAGGCAAGCAGGGTGTGGCGCACGCCCAGCCCGTAGAAAGCGTCCACCAGATCGAGATTACGCTCAAAGCAGCGAGTGCCCTCGAAATGCAGCAGGACGGCCAGCTCGCCCTCGCCACGGGCCCGCTTGATCCCGGCGATACTCTCGACCAGACGGGCGCCGGGCGCTTCCTCAATCCGCCGGCGCGCCGCGGCGACACGAGCAAAGGCCTCACCGCTGGAGTGGTTATCGCCGGCGATCGTGAGCGAGATTACGTCGAAGCCGGCGGCGCGGAACTCTGGCAGGCGGCCCAGGTCGTTGCCGACGTCTGGTTCAAGCGGCCAAACATTGTCCCAGACGAGGCTGTCGCGGACCAACGCCGCCGCTTCCTCGCGTCGGCTCGTCATCGGATCAGCTCGATGGATATGGGGGTGGCGCCGCGGCAGGTGTCGAGCACGGGACATCCCCGCTCCGCAGCCGCCATGAGCCGCGCGAGGGTCTCGGGCGGAGCGCCGCTCTCGATGTGGACCTGAAGGCGCAGTTCAGCGAAGCCGGAGCGCACGGTGGGATCGGCATCGAAGAAGCCGCGGATGTCGAGGTCGCCCTCGAGCTCGACCCGGATGCGTCCGACCGGGACACCCAGCAGCGCCGCATGGCAGCGCAAGGTCACCGACAGGCTGGCGCCGAGTCCGGCGAGCAGCAACTCGGCGGGATTGGCTGCGCTGTCGGTGCCGCCAAAGGAGGTCGGCTCATCGACGAGAACGAGATGGTGGCCGAACCGCCCCTCCGTCCGGAAGCCCCCATGCTGCACAGTCGCGCCAGCAATATGCTCGGCGCACTGCGCCGCATCGCCGCTCCGCGCGATCGCTTGATGCCGCCGCATGAGCTCGCCAAGCTCCGTTCCCATCGCCCCTACTCCTCCCACTCGACGTTCCCGTCCACCGAGATGAGCTGGCCCGTGACGTGGCTGGCGGCATCCGAACAGAGGAATAGCACCACCTCGGCGATTTCGGCAGGCTGGATCTTGGTGCGCATCGAGATGTATTTCAGGGCCGTGCGCTCGACCTCCTCGACGCTTCGGCCCTCCTGGTCGGCGATGCGTTGCAGGACCCCTTGCATGCGCTCGTTGTCGATCATGCCGGGCAGAATCGCATTGATACGGATGTTGTCGGGTCCCAGCTCCCGCGCCAAGGCGCGGGTCAGCCCTTCGACGCCTGCCTTGCTCGCCACATAGGGCGAGCGGAACGGCATCACCGTCTTGGTCGAGCCGGTGGAGAAATTGACGATTGCCCCGCGCCGGTTGCGGCGCATGTCCGGCACCACCTCGCGAATGGTCAGGAACATGGAATCGAGATTGGCGGCCATGGTCGCCCGCCAGTCCGCGAGGCTGAGGCTCTCGATTGGCCCGCGTGGGCCGGAGATGCCCACGGTGTTCACCAGGATGTCAATGGGGCCCATCCGCGTCCGCGCCTCAGCGAACAGGCGCGCGACCTGCGCCTCGTCGGCGACATCGCACAGCGTGCCGCCCAGCCTGGGGTTGGAGCCAAGCACATGGTTGAGGAGCCGTTCGTCTATGTCGCAGATATGTACGGCGTCCCCGCGCGCAAGGAACCGCTCTGCCATGACGCGGCCGACGCTGCGGCCCGCCGCGGTCACCACCACGTTGCGTCGGCGCTCGCTCATCTCCTTCGCTCCTCCGCATCCTTAAGCTTGCGAAGCCTCTTCACCATCACGTCCCTCTTGCGGCAGAGCTCGGCGACCGAGCGCACTCCCTCGCGCCGCTCCACTGCCTCCCCCACGCGCTTTAGCACGCCGTCATCGAACCGGGGCGGCGTCTCGTCCAGGTCCTCCATGAGCCCACGGTAGGCGTTCGCGTACCGGGCGAAATATTGGGCGATGCCCTCATCGGCGTTGGTGTGGTTGGCTCCGAAGTTGCCGATCGTCGCCCAGCGGAGCGCCAGGGCGTCCCGGATGACGGCGTCGACCGCAACGGGATCGGCCACGCCCGTCTCGACGAGATGCAGCGCCTCGCGCACGACGGCGGCCTGGATGCGATTTCCGAGGAACCCCTTAACGTAGCGGTTCATGCGCACCGGGATCTGCCCGCATGCGGTCAGGATCGCGCAGGCCCGCTCGAGCACGGCCGGGTCGGTCCGAGGAGCTCCGAGCATTTCGACGACGGGCAGCAGGTGCGGCGGGTTGAAAGGATGGGCCATGACGCAGCGCCGCTCGCCCGGGAGCCCGCCCGCGATCTCGCCGATGTCAAGCGCCGAGGTGGACGAGGCGAGGATCGCGTCGGGCGCGGACAAACCGTCGAGCTCGGCGAAGAGCGCGCGTTTGACCTCGATGCGCTCCGGCGCGCTCTCCTGGACATACTCGGCGCTGCGGAGCGCGGCGGCGATATCCGCCTCGGCGCGCACCCGGCCGAGAATGCCTACCGCCTCCTCGGAGGACAGAAAGCCGTCCGCGCGATCGGCCTCGAGATCCTGCCGTAACCAGTGCAGCGCCCTGTCCGCGCCGCCGGGATCGGAATCATAAAGGCGCACCTGCGCTCCGCGGGCGGCAAAGACGCGGATCCAGCCGCGGCCGATTACGCCCGTGCCGATCAGCGCAACGAGCTTCGGGGTGTTGGCGCTCATTTTCGCCGCTCCCATCAGGGGAAGAGTTGGTCGGGTAGCCAGGTCACAGTGATCGGGAAGAACATGACGATCACGAGGACAACCAGCTTGATGGCCACGAACGGCCCCACGGACTTGTAGATGTCGAGCATGGTCACGTCCTTGGGTGCGACGCCCTTCAGATAAAAAAGCGCGAAGCCGTAGGGCGGCGTTTGGATCGCGATTTCGAGGTTGAGGATCATCAGGATGCCGAACCACACGGGATCGAAGCCGAGCCCGACCGCGATGGGCGTGAACAAGGGAGCGCAGATCAGTACGATGACGTACTCGTCGATGAAACAGCCCAGAACCAGCATGACCAGCTGCATCAAGAAGATGACCGCCATTGGACCGAGACCGAGCT
>JAREAF010000153.1 GCA_029240475.1 Rhodospirillales bacterium
ACGGCGTCTGGGTCATGGGCATCCTGCCCAAGATCCAGGTGCAGCGCGTCGTCGGCTACACCGCCAGCCGGGGCCTGCGGCGGGTGGCGGTGCTGGCGCCCGCGACCGCCTACGGCGATGCGGTGGTCAACGCGCTCTATCAGACCGCCGCCCGCACCGGCGCGGCGATCGGCCAGATCCAGCGCTACGCTCCGGAGCAGACCGATCTCTCCCCGCTGGTGAAGGGGCTCGGCCGCGACATGGATGCGGTCCTGCTGCCCGAAGGCGGCAACCGGGTGCGCGTGCTGGCCCCCCTGCTCGCCTATCACGACATCGACCCGGCGCAGGTGAAGTTCCTCGGCACCGCGCTGTGGGACGACCCCACCCTGGGGCTCGAGCCGACCCTCGTCGGCGGATGGTTCGCCGCGCCCGACCCCGCTTCCTGGGCCGATTTCAGCCGCACCTATCGCGACCTCTATGCCGAGGCGCCGCCGCGCCTGGCGACCCTCGCCTATGACGCGACCGCGCTCGCCGCTTTGCTGGCGCGGGCCGCGGCGGGGCCGGATTTCTCGCCTGAGGCGCTGACCCAGTCCAACGGCTATGCCGGGGTCGATGGGATTTTCCGCCTGACGCCGGACGGCGCGGTCGAGCGGGGCCTCGCCGTGCTGGAGGTGCGGCGCGAGGGGCCGGTGGTCATCGACCCGGCACCCACGACCTTCGAGGGGCTGGTGTTCTAGGTCAGCAGCGCCGCCAGGACGGCATCCAGGCGCTGCCGGCCGGCCGGAGTCGCGGCGACCCGCTCGGCATCGAGCGCGAGGAACCCGCCGGCGACCAGCCGGTCCAGCGCGGCCTTGTCCACCCAATGTTCGAGCGGAGCGCCGGTCTCCTCCTCGATCCGGGACCGCCAGAGACCCTCCGTCAGGCGCAGGCCCATCATCGCCATCTCGGCGAAGCGCTCCTCCGCGGCGATGGGCGCTTGGGTCCGGGTCGCACGGCCCTGGCGCTCGACCTGGGCCAGCCAGGCCTCGGGCGCTCGATGCTGGCGGAAGGCCAGCTTCGCCCCGCCGATGGTCAGCCGCCCATGCGCGCCGGGACCGATCCCGGCGTAATCCCCATAGCGCCAATAGGTCAGGTTGTGCCGGCTCTCGCCGCCCGGCCGGGCGTGATTGGAGATCTCGTAGGCCGGAAGGCCGGCCCGTTCCATCATCTCCTGCGTCAGCTCGTAGAGGCGCGCGGCCTCTTCCTCCGCCATCGGCTGCAGCTCTCCGCGCCGGAACGCGGCCCCGAACGGGGTTTCGGCCTCGATCGTGAGCTGGTACAGCGACAGGTGATCGCCGGCCATGCCAAGGGCTTGATCCAGCTCGGCTTTCCAGCTTTCCACCCGTTGCCCCGGCCGGGCATAGATCAGGTCGAAGCTGTGGCGCGGGAAGAGCCGGGCCGCCAGCGCGATCGCGGCCACGGCTTCGGCGGCGCTGTGCCGACGTCCAAGGAACCGCAAGTCGGAATCATTCAAAGCCTGGATTCCGAGCGAGAGCCGGCCGACCCCGGCCGCCCGGTAGCCGGCGAACCGCCCGGCATCGGCCGAGCCCGGGTTGGCTTCGAGCGTGATCTCGGCGTCCGGCGTGAAGCCCCAGCGCTCGGCCGCGCGGTCGATCACGGCGCCGACCGTGCCCGGGTCCATGAGCGAGGGCGTGCCGCCGCCGAAGAACAGGCTGGTCAGCCGCCGGGGGCCCGTACGGCCGGCGAAATGGTCCAGCTCGGCCAGCAATCCGCGCCGCCAGCGCGCCTCGTCGATCTCAGATCGTACGTGGCTGTTGAAGTCGCAATAGGGGCATTTCGACTGGCAGAAGGGCCAGTGTACGTAAAGCCCGAACCCTGGCTGGGGCGCGGCCTGAACCGCTGTACGTGTCTTAGGAAGCGCCATTCCTGTGTCCGAAGCAGCGGGCCGTGAGCTGGGCGAAGGCGCGGGCGCGGTGGCTGATCTGGTGCTTGGCGTCCGGCTCCATCTCGCCGAAGGTCACGGTTCCGCCTTCGGGCAGGAACATGGGGTCATAGCCGAAGCCCCGGCTCCCGCGCGGCGGCCAGACCAGGGTGCCGTCCACCCGGCCTTCGAAGCTCTCGACATGGCCGTCCGGCCAAGCCATCGCAAGGGCGCAGATGAAATAGGCGCGGCGGTCGGCGCGGTCGCCGAGCTCCCGCTGCACCCGCTCCATGGCCACCCGGAAGTCCTTCTCCGGCCCGGCCCAGCGGGCGGAATAGATGCCGGGGCCTCCGCCTAGCGCCGGGACCACCAGGCCCGAATCGTCGGCCAGGGCGGGCAGGCGGGCTGCCAGCGCCGCCGCGCGCGCCTTCAGTTCCGCGTTCTCCAGGAAGGTCGTGCCGGTCTCCTCCGGCTCAGGCAATCCAAGCTCCCCGGCCGAGACGGCCTTGAACCCGAAGGGGCGTAGCAGGTCGCCGATCTCGCGCACCTTGCCCGGATTGTGGCTGGCGACCACCAGCCGGCCGCCCTCGCAGCGCCGCGCCATGGGGCTCAGCCGTGCCGCTCCAGGGCCTCGCGCTGCAGCTCGAACAGCCGCGCCGTGCCCTGGCGCGCCAGCTCCAGCATGCCCATGAGCCGCGCCTGGTCGAACAGCTTGGTCTCGGCCGTGGCCTGCACCTCGACGATGCCGCCTCTGGCCGTCAGCACGAAATTGGCGTCGACCTCCGCGCCGGAATCTTCGGCATAGTCGAGATCGAGCACCTCGAGGCCGCCGACCACGCCGCAGGAGATCGCGGCGACCTGGTCGAGGATCGGCAGCTTGGGGATCGCCTTCATGCGCACGAGGTGCTGGAAGGCGCCCTGCAGCGCGACGAAGCCGCCGGTGATCGCCGCGGTCCGCGTGCCGCCGTCGGCCTGGATGACGTCGCAATCGACCCGGAGCTGGCGCTCGCCGAAGCCGGTGAGGTTGGTGACGGCGCGCAGGCTCCGGCCGATCAGCCGCTGGATCTCATGCGTGCGCCCGGACTGCCGGCCCGTCGCCGCCTCGCGGTCGGTGCGCGACGTGGTCGAGCGCGGCAGCATCCCGTACTCGGCCGTCACCCAGCCGCGCCCGGTGTTCCTCAAGAAGGGCGGCACGCGCTCCTCGACCGATGCCGTGCAGAGCACATGCGTGTCGCCGAACTTCGCCAGGCACGAGCCCTCGGCATGCTTGGAGACGTTGGGCTCGAGCTGAATGGCGCGCATCGCGTCCGGCGCGCGGCCGCTCGGGCGGGAAGAGGCGAGGGGGGTCGGCATCGGTGTCTCCGATCTGCGGCTGGGAAGGGCGGGGGACCGACACTATCCCGATCGAGCCGCGTCCCGTCCAGCGGCGGCGCAATTGACGCCCCCGACCCCCCTCACTACATTCCGAGGCACTCCCGCATTTGCACGAAGCGCCAGAGGGTTATGTCGCTCAACCAGGCGGCCGTCGGCGAGCTGAGCGAGCGGTCCCGCGAAATCCTGCGGACCATCGTCGAAGCCTATGTCGAGACCGGGGAGCCGGTCGGCTCGCGCACGATCTCGCGCAAGCTGGGGCTCACTTTGTCGCCGGCCACCATCCGCAACGTGATGGCGGACCTGGAGGATTCGGGCCTGCTCTACGCCCCGCACACTTCGGCCGGGCGGCTGCCGACCGATCTGGGCTTGCGCCTCTTCGTGCATGGGCTCCTGGAGATCGGCAGCCTGACCCAGGAGGAGCGCGCCTCGATCGACGGGCAGTGCCGGGCGGCCGGCAAGAGCCTGGCGCAGGTGCTGGAGCAGGCGACCGAGATGCTCTCCGGGCTGTCGCACTGCGCAGGGCTGGTGGTCGCGCCCAAGGTCGAGCGGCCACTGAAACATATCGAGTTCGTGCAGATCGGGCCGGGCCGGGCGCTTGTGGTGCTGGTCGCCGAGGGCGGGCTCGTCGAGAACCGGATCATCGAGCTGCCGCTGGGCATCTCGGTCTCGGCGCTGGTGGAGGCCGGGAACTATCTCACCCATCGCCTGGTCGGGCGCACGCTCCTCGATGCCCGGCAGCACATTCTCGCCGAGCTCGATGCCAGCCGCGCCGAGCTCGACCAGCTCACCGGCAGGCTGGTGGAGCAGGGGCTGGCGATCTGGGGCGGCGTGCAGGGCGGGGCGGTCATCGTGAAGGGGCAGTCGCGCCTCCTGGAGGACGTGACCGCCTTGAGCGACTTGGAGCGCGTGCGCGCGCTCCTGGCCGCGCTCGATGCGCGCGAATCCATGGTCAAGCTGCTCGACGCCACGCAAGGCGCCGATGGTGTGCAGATCTATATCGGCGCGGAGAACGAGCTCTTCAGCCTCGCCGGCTGCTCGGTCGTCTTCGCGCCCTATCGGGACGGGCGCGAGCAGGTCGTCGGCGCCATCGGCGTGGTCGGCCCGACGCGCATGAACTACGCCCGCATCATCCCCATGGTCGATTACACGGCCAAGGTCATCGGCCGGATCATCGGCTAACCCCCAACTGTTCGACGAGTGACATGCAAGAGCAGGATCGCAAGCAGGGTCCCGGCGCGCCGGGCAATGACGAAAACGAGGCCGGCCGCCCCGAGCAGCCGGCCGAGGCCGCAGAGGCGGCCGAGGCGGCGGGCGACGACCCGGTCGCGCTCCTGCAAGGGGAGGTGGCGAGCCTCAAGGACCAGCTGCTGCGGGCGCTGGCCGAGACCGAGAATGTGCGCCGCCGCACCCAGCGCGACCGCGAGGAGCAGGTGCGCTACGCCGCCGCGGGCTTCGCGCGCGAGCTCCTCAACGTGGCCGACAATCTCCGTCGTGCGCTGGATGCCGTGCCGGCCGCCGCGCTGGAGACGGACGAGGCGCTGAAGACCTTGGCCGACGGCGTCTCCTTGACCGAGCGCGAGCTGCTCGCGGTCTTCGAGCGCAACGGCATCCGCAAGATCGAGCCCGCGCCGGGCGAGCGCTTCGACCCCCATCTGCACCAGGCCATGTTCGAGGTGCCCAACACCGGTCAGCCGGCGGGCTCGGTCGTGCAGGTGATGCAGGCCGGCTGGATCATGCATGACCGCCTCTTGCGGCCCGCGCTGGTCGGCGTCGCCAAGGGCAGCCCCAGCGAGGCCAACGGCGCCGCCCCGCAGGGGAATGGGGCAGGCTGATCGCCTCATCCTTCGAGGCCCGCCTTCGGCGGGCACCTCAGGATGTGGACGAATTTGTCCTCCTCGCCCTGAGGTGCGAGCGTTAGCGAGCCTCGAAGGGTGAGGCCAACCGTCGGGTAACTCAGGATGGCTTCGTCACCCGGCGCAAGGTGAGGTTGATCCGCTCCGCGCCGTGGGGCAGGCGGGGCAGGGGGCTGGTGCCCGCCAACACTTTGTCTACTCCGTGAAAGGCGAGTCGCGCGGGGCCGCTTAAGGCCAGGACGTCGCCGCTCTGCAGGAGGAGCTTCCGGGTGGCGCCGCTGCGCGTGATGCCGCCGATCGCGAATTGCGCGGCGGCGCCCAGCGAGATCGACAGCACCGGCGCATCGAGCGCGGCCTCGTCCTTGTCCTGGTGCGCGCCCATGCGCGCCCCGGCCTCGTACAGATTGATCAGGCAGGCCTCGGGCGGGGCGGGGTAGGCGGCGAGCTTGTCCCAGACTTCCAGGACCTGCCGAGGGATCGCCGGCCAGGGCCGCCCCGTCTCGGGATGGTGCGCCTGGTAGCGATAGCCGGAGCGGTCGGAGACCCAACCGAGCGGCCCGGCATTGCTCATCGTCACGGAGAAGGGCCGGCCGCTTCTCGGCATCGTCGGACGGAAGGGCGGCGTGTCGGCCAGCAGGGCCGAAAGCTCGCCCAGCAGGCGCCGCTGCGCCTCCAGATCGAGCCAGCCGCGCCAGAGCGATACGCCTTCGGGAAGGTCCATCATCATCCTGTTTTTCGCGCCTCTACGGGTGCTTGCGGCATTCCCGGCATTGCCTATATAGGACGCTGGACTTCCCGGACTCGAACATCCGACGTTCCCGGACGGGGACCTGACGGGCGGCGCCTTTTAAGGGCCGCCGTAGAGGATCTGCTGAAGAGAGAAGGAACGGTCATGAGCAAAGTCATCGGCATCGATCTCGGCACGACCAACTCCTGCGTCGCCGTGATGGAGGGCAAGGACGCCAAGGTCATCGAAAACGCCGAAGGCGCCCGCACCACCCCCTCGATGGTCGCCTTCACCGACTCCGGCGAGCGGCTGGTCGGCCAGGCCGCCAAGCGCCAGGCGGTCACCAATCCCGAGAACACCCTCTTCGCCATCAAGCGCCTGATCGGCCGGCGCTACGACGACCCCATCACCGCCAAGGACAAGGGCCTCGTCCCTTACAAGATCGTCCCCGGCGACAATGGCGATGCCTGGGTCGAGGCCCATGGCCAGAAATACTCCCCCTCGCAGATCAGCGCCTTCATCCTGCAGAAGATGAAGGAGACCGCCGAGAATTACCTCGGCGAGAAGGTCACGCAGGCGGTCATCACCGTTCCGGCCTATTTCAACGATTCCCAGCGCCAGGCGACCAAGGACGCCGGCCGCATCGCGGGGCTCGAGGTCCTGCGCATCATCAACGAGCCGACCGCCGCCGCGCTCGCCTACGGGCTCGAGAAGAAGGGCAGCGGCACGATCGCGGTCTACGATCTCGGCGGCGGCACCTTCGACATCTCCATCCTGGAGATCGGCGACGGCGTCTTCGAGGTGAAGGCCGTCAACGGCGACACCTTCCTCGGCGGCGAGGACTTCGACAAGCGCGTCATCGACTATCTGGCCGACGAGTTCAAGAAGGAGCACGGCATCGACCTGCGCCGGGACCGGCTCGCGCTGCAGCGCCTGAAGGAGGCGGCGGAGAAGGCGAAGATCGAGCTCTCCAGCGCGATGCAGACCGAGGTCAACCTGCCCTTCATCACCGCCGACCAGACGGGCCCCAAGCACCTCAACATCAAGCTGACCCGCGCCAAGCTGGAGGCGCTGGTGGACGAGCTCGTCCAGAAGACGGTCGAGCCCTGCCGGGCGGCGCTGAAGGATGCGGGCCTGAAGTCTTCGGAGATCAACGAGGTGATCCTCGTCGGCGGCATGACCCGCAT
>JAREAF010000154.1 GCA_029240475.1 Rhodospirillales bacterium
GGCTCAGCCATAGGCGCGCAGCTCCTGCTTCTCCAGCTCCGGCACGGCGCCGACCAGCCTGGTGCGCCCCTGCAGATGCAGCGCCGCAGCGCGGATCAGGCCGCGCCCGCGCAGCTGTTCGGCGAAGACGGTGCCGGCCGCTAGCGCCTCGTCAATTTCGCTGGGTGTCAGCTCCGGTACCGAGCGCGTGACGAGCCGCGATCCCAGATCGGTGTCGGGCTGTAGCTCGTTCGCCGGCTCGCGCTGAATGCCCCGATGCTCCGGCAGATCGACCGTGTTCGCGATCACGGTCGCGGCGGCATCGGCCATCGCGGCGGTATTCGCGAGCACGGTCACCGCATCGGCGATGCCGAGCGAGAAGCTGCGTCCGCGCCAGCCGCTGGTGGCGATGCCGCGCACCGGGTCTTCGGCGCGCAGGGTCGCGCTCCCGAACAGGCAGGGTTGGTTCGGGCGGTCGATCATGCCGACCGAGAAGCGCTGCCCAGGCAAAAGATGCAGGGCGATGTCTCCGCCATCGTTGACATAGGCGCGCGCGAGCGCCGCGGCGCCCACCATCGCGCCCAGCACCTCCTCCGCGACTGCCCCAGCCACCGCCGCCATCGGCGTGATGAAGCTCGCCGAGGCAAAGGGCGCGACGGCGGCATGCATGCGGCGCGCGACCACCCCTTCCAGCGGGCAGCGCTCGGCGGATGTGGGTGTGCGCAGGAGTGGCAGCTCCGCGCAGAGCTCGTCGAGGATGGTCGCGAACCGGGTGGCCGCCGCGCAAAAGGCCGCGCGCACCGCCTCCGCCTCTCCGAATGCTTCGAGGATGAGATCGATCGGCCCGTCCTGCAGATGCAGGCGGCGGCCATCGGGCAGCATCGCGCCTCGGGCCCGCGTCATCGCCCGCTCCCGAACGGCCATGGATTTTCGGCATGCGGCGCGACCGCACGGCGCTCGGCATCGGCTCGAAGGCTCGCCAGCGGGCGCACTTGGTCGAGATGGCCGCCGAGCCCGGCATAGTCGGCGAGCCGCATGGTGAACTCGATGGGCGCGACCAGCGCGGGCGTCGGCACATAGCCGAAGGCGTTGGCGGGCACGCGCGTGACATCCACCATGAAGGTGATGCCGCCGCCGGGCCAGATATAGACCGGCGCGCCGCCGCAGGTGACGGCGGTCAGCGCCTCCTTGACCGAGAGCGTGAGCCGCACCGGGTTCTCGGTCACGCCCGCCCGCAGCGAACCTCCCGCGCCCGCCATGAACAGCACTGTGCATAGCGCCGGCTCGCAATTCTCCTTGATGCGCTCGACCGAGACCCGCAGCTCCTCCGGCAGCTCCTCCTGCACGGGCTGGAGCGCCTCATTGAGCCGATAGAAGGCATGCTGCTCGCCGGTGGTGCTGACCATCAGCATGGTCAGGCCCGGCCGCGCGTGCTTTGGATTGAACGGCTCCAGGATCGCGAGCGGGTCGGAGATGTCCGTGCCGCCCCAGCCGGTGCCGGGCTCGGCGACCTGGAAGTAGCGGCCCGGGGTCGAGCGGCGCCCCTTCATGAGGATGCCGGTCTCGCGGACGCCCAGATAACGGCCAGCATAATGCTCGGAGAGCACGCCTGTGATGTGGTCGTCCACCACCACCACCTCGTCCACCTTGCCGAACCATTGCCGCGCGAACATGCCGATGGTTGCCGAGCCGCAGCCGACCCGCATGCGCTCTTCCTTGACGTCGTTGACGATCGGCGGCTGGCCGGCCTGAACCAGAACCGTGGCGCCCTCATCGATTGTGAGCTCGACCGGCTTGCCGTTGCAGAGATCGAGCAGCGTCTCGCATGTGACGCGGCCCTCCTTCTTGCCGCCGCCGGTCAAGTGCCGCACGCCGCCGAGCGAGAGCATCTGCGATCCGTATTCGCCGGTCGTCACATGCCCGACCGGCTCGCCCTGCGCGCGCACGGTGTTCTGCTCGGGACCGAGATGGCGGTCGGTGTCGATCTTCAGCTTGACGCCGCAATAGCTGAAAATTCCTTCGGTCACGACCGTGACCATGTCGACGCCGTCCACCTCCGAGGAGACGATGAAGGGCGCGGGCTTGTAGTCGGGATAGGTGGTCCCCGCGCCGATCGCGGTCACGAAGGTGTCGGTGCCGCTGAGGAGCTGGCCGTCCCAGCCGCTGCCGCCATGGAACGGGATGACGCCTCCGCCCTGGTCGATCGTGCGCCGAAGCAGGAGGTGCGGGTCCACGCGCACGATCTGCCCGTCCTGGTTGGCGTAGCGGTCGCAGGCGCCCGTCATGCCCGGCTTGACGTAGCACATGACAGGGCAGGCATCGCAGCGGACCTTGCCGTCGCTGGTCCTCGCCTCCGATGCGGCCGGATCGAGACTCATCTGGCCAAGGCCTTGATGGCGGCGCGCAGCCGGTCGGGCGTGGCGGGCGCGCGGCGCAGCCGCACGCCGGCCGCGTCATAGATGGCGTTGAAGATGGCGGGCGCGGTCGGGATCAGCGCCTGCTCGCCGATGCCTTTCGCGCCGAACGGGCCCACGGGCGCGGCATCCTCGATCAGCACGAACTCGATCTTTGGCATGTCGCCGGCCGAGGGGATGAGGTAGTCGTGCAGGTTCTCGCCACGCCCGGGGATGAACTCCTCCATGAGGGCCATGCCGAGCCCCTGCGCCGCGCCGCCCTCGATCTGCCCCTCGATCAGCATCGGATTGACGGCCCGCCCCACATCATGCGCGGCGATGAGGCCGATCAGCTTGGTCGTGCCCAGCTCGAGATCGACCTCCACCTCCGCCAGATGCGCGCCGAACCCATAAACGGCATAAGGATCGCCCTGGCCGTCGGCGTCGAGCGGCGTGGTCGGCGGGTCGAAGGTCGCCTCGGCGGAGAGCACATAGCCGCGCGCATCCAGGGGCAGCGATTCCAGCCACAGCACCCGCTCGTGATCGCCCTCCTGCACGGTGACGCGGCCCTCCTCGAAGGATAGGCGCGCCCCCTCCCCCGCATTGGCCTGGCGCAGGATCTCGGCGCGCAGCTGGCGACCGGCCAGCTCCGCGGCCTTGCCTGAGACGAAGGTCTGGCGCGAGGCGGAAGTCTTGCCGCAATCGGGCGTGATATCGGTGTCGGCCGGGAGCAGATCGATGCAGCCGATCGGCGCGCCGAGGGCATCGGCGAGGATCTGCGCGATAACGGTGTTCGAGCCTTGGCCGATATCGACCGCGCCCTGATGCAGCGCGATGCGCCCATTGGCTTTGAGGCCCACGCGCATCGTGGAGGGGTTGGGCATCGAGGTGTTGCCGCAGCCATACCACATGCCGGCGAGCCCGACGCCGCGGCGCAGCACGCCGGCCGCGTTCTGCTCGTTGAAGCGCCGCGCCGCCTCGCGCCGCTTCCGCCATTGCGGCCGCAGCGCCTCGAAGCATTGGCGGATGCCGCATCCGGCCCCGAGCACTTGGCCGGTGGCGGTCGGCTGGTCGGGCCGCAGCGCGTTGAGAATGCGGAACTCCAGCGCATCCATGCCGAGCTTCTCGGCCAGCTCGTCCATGAGCTGCTCCTGGGCAAGCGTCAGCTGCGGCACGCCGAAGCCGCGGAACGCGCCCGCCGGGACCAGGTTGGTGTGGATCGCGCGCGACCGCGCGCGGCAGTGCGGCACGTAATAGGGGCCGGAGGCATGCACCGGCACGCGGTTCGCCACGGTGGGGCCCCAGGAGGAATAGGCGCCGGTGTTGAAGTCCGCCTCGAAATCGATCGCGACCAGCCGGCCATCGCGCGTCGCGCCGATGCGCGAGCGCATGCGGGCCGGGTGGCGCTTGGTCGAGGCCATCATCGATTCCGGCCGCGACCAGACCATGCGCACAGGGCGGCGCAGGAGCCAGGCCGCGAGCGCCACGAAAGGCTGCACCGACATGTCCAGCTTCGAGCCGAAGCCGCCGCCGACCGCCGTTGGCAAGATGCGCACCGCCTCTGGCGAGATGCCCAGGATCTTGGCGATGTCGTCGCGATGATGGTGTGGCGCCTGGGTCGAGACCTGCACCTCGATGCGGTCGCCGACGCGCCGCGCGAATCCGGCTTCCGGCTCGATATAGGCGTGCTCGATGAAGCCGGTCTCGAACCGGCTCTCGACCACGAGATCCGCTTGCGCGAGCCCGGCCTCGACATCGCCGCGCACGACGCGCCCGCGCGTGAGGACGTTCTGAGGACGGCCCGGATGGATGAGCGGCGCATCATCCGCGAGCGCGGCGTCCATGGTGGTGAGCGGCGGCAGCTCTTGCCATTCGACCGGGAAGGGCGCGAGGTCGAGCGCCTCGACCGCCGCGCTCTCGCCGACGACGGCAGCCACCGCCTCGCCGCGGAAGCGCGCCTCCTCGACCGCGAAGACCGGCTGGTCGGCAAAGGGCGGGATGACGCCGTAGCAATTGACGCCCGGCACGTCCCTGGCCGTCAGCACGCGGTGGATGCCCGGATGGGCCTTGAGGAACCCCTCGAGATCGCCGAAGCGGAAGCGCGCGCGATGGTACGGGCTGCGCACCGCCCGCAGCAGCAGGCAGTCGGGCGGGGCCTCGTCCGCTCCGAAGATATCCGTGCCTTCGACCTTGCGGCGGCCGTCCAAGCGCCGGAGGCGGGCGCCCACGGCGGCGCCGGCCGTCGGCGTCTCCTCATGGGGAACCGGCGTCCCCGCCGCGCAGACTGCGGCGACGATCTTGCGATATCCGGTGCAGCGGCAGAGCACGCCGCCGATCGCGTCCATCGCCTCCTGTTCGGTCGGGTGCGGCGTGCGCTCGAGCAGATGCGTCGCTGCGACCAGCATCCCCGGCGTGCAGATGCCGCATTGCGCCGCGCCATGGGCGAGGAAGGACTCCTGGAGCCTGCGCGTCACCTCCGACGCGCGGCCCAGCCCCTCGATGGTCTCGACGCGGGCGCCCTCGACCTGGCCGACGGCCGTGAGGCAGGCGCAGACCGGTTCGCCATCGAGCAGCACCGTGCACGCGCCGCAATCGCCCGCATCGCAGCCGACCTTGGTTCCCGTGAGGCCGAACTCCTCGCGCAACACCTGCGTCAGCCGCGCCGCCGGCGCGGAGCGCGCCTCCACCTCGCCGCCGTTCAGGGTGAAGCGGGTCGCGCTCATTGCAGGAACCCGCCCGCCGCGGCTTCGAGGGCGCGCGCGACCAGCGTGCGCGCCGCATCGCGCCGGTACTCCGCCGTCCCGCGCAGATCGTCGATGGGCGAGAGCACGTCCAGATGGCGCGGCTCGACCCGCGCGCCGACTTCTTCGAGACCGGCGCCGACCAAGTCGCGCTCGAGCTGGGCCAGCCGCCGCGCCACGGGCGAGCAGGAGCCGACCGCGACCCGCGCCTGGCCGACGCGCCCGGTCGTGTCCGCCTCGAGGATGGCCGCGACCATGGCGATGGAGATCACGAGATAGCGCCGGGCGCCGAGCTTGAGGAACGAGGACGGCCCCTCGATCGTGCGCGGCACCAGGATGGCGGTGACGATCTCGCCGGGCGCGCGCACCGTCTTGCGGTTGCCGGTGATGAAGGAGCCGAGCGGGACGCGCCGCTCCCCGCGCACCGACAGAAGCTCGATCTCGGCGTCGAGGGCCAGCAGCGGCGGCACGCCATCGGCCGCGGGGGAGGCGTTGCAGAGATTGCCGGCGACCGTGGCGCGGTTCTGGATCTGCACCGAACCCACCTCGCGGGCGGCCGCCTTCAGCGCATCGAAAGCGCGCGGCAGGGGCGTGCGGATCACCTCGGTCCAGGACGCGGCGGCGCCGATGCGGATGCGCTCGGGACCGATCTCGATCCCGCGCAGCTCGGGGATGGCGGTGAGGTCGAGCACCGCCCCGGCGGGTTTGCGCTCGCCCAGGGCGGGGAAAAAATCGGTGCCGCCGGCCAGAATGCCCACGCCCGGGGCGGCCAGCGCCTCGACGGCTTCGCGCAGCGTCCGTGGCCTGAGGAACATGCGCCCTCGGGCGGCTCTCCGCCCAAATTTGTTGGCCCAAATTTGTTGGTATGCAAATGATCCGCCTCTTGGTCCGGCGCTGTCAAGCTGGCGTGCCGCCGGGGCTTCGGACAGCATGGCCCCGCGCGAGAGGCGGTCGAGGCATGACGGCTCGGAACAGGCGATGGCACGGGGGCGCAGCCACTGTCGCCGCGATCTTGGTAGCGCCAGCGCTGGCCTGGGCGCATGCGGGCGAGCGCGGCTTCGTTCTGCTGATGCCGCGCGGCTATGCGCTCTGGGGCGGCACGCTCGCGGTGGCGGCGAGCTTTCTCGTGCTGCTGGCGATGCCGGAGGCTCCGTTCCGGCGCTTTGCGGCGGCCGGGATTCGCCTCGGCCGCCTGCCGCCCGTGCCCGCCACGTGGCTCAGCGCGATCTCGTTCGCGCTGATGTTCGCGCTGATCGCGGCGGGGCTCACGGGCACCCGGGACCCGCTGGAGAACCCGCTGCCGCTCACGGTCTGGACCTTGTGGTGGGGCGGGCTCACCGCAGCCCATGCGCTCTTCGGCAATCTCTGGGCCGCGCTCAATCCCTGGATCGCACCCGACCGGCTGCTGCGGGCGCTGTTTCGCCTGCCGGAGACATCCCTCGCCTATCCGCCTCGGCTCGGGCATTGGCCGGCCATTGCGACCTTTCTTGCCTTCGGCTGGTTCGAGCTGGTGCATCCCGCGCCGGACGACCCGGCGCGCCTTGCGCTCGCGGTGAGCGCCTATGCGGCGATCACCCTCCTCGGCATGCTGCTCTTCGGCGCGCGCGCGTGGCTCACCCAGGGGGAGGCATTCGGCGTCTTCTTCCGCTTCGTCTCGCTCGTCGCGCCGGTCCAGGCGGATCCCGACCGAGGCGTGACCTTGGTCCCGCCCGGCGCCGGCTTGGTGCGGCACGGCGCGCTGGACCCAAGCGCCGCCTTGTTCCTGCTGTTGATGCTGGCGACGGTGTCCTTCGACGGGCTGGCCAAGACCTTCTGGTGGCTGGGCCTGGGCGGCATCAATCCGCTGGAGTTCCCCGGCCGGACGGCGGTGATGGGGCGCAACAGCCTGGGGCTCCTCCTCAGCTGGGCGGGCCT
>JAREAF010000649.1 GCA_029240475.1 Rhodospirillales bacterium
CCAGCTCGCGCTCACAGGCGATCCGCAGCAGCTCCGGCGTGGAGAAATCCAGATAGGAATAGCGTATGGCGCGCTTCAGCTTGTAGGCGCGCGCCCCGGCAAGGAACACGACGGAGGCATGGGTGTCGAGGCGCCGGACCTCAGGGACGCCCGGGCCATAGCTGTCCGGCCGTTCCAGAAAGGCGATCGTTTCCTCCTGGTCCTTGCTCATCGCCTGTTCTAGCCTCTCCCGAACCCGCCGCCGCTCTTTCGGCAGTTATAGCAGCAGACGCCCCTTCTCGACCTCCGACCGCGCTTGAACATCGCCAGCTTCAATTTGGACAGTCTGGACGACACGGGCGACGATCCGCGCGGCTTCGAGGGGCGCGCGGCCGTGCTCCGGCCCAAGCTGATCGGCCTCAAGGCCGACATCCTGTGCCTGCAAGAGGTGCAGTCGCAGAAGGTCGGAGCAAAGCGCCGGCTGCGGGCGCTGGACCGGCTGCTCGACGGGACCGGCTACGCGGATTTCCACCGCGTCCACACCGTGGCCGAGACCGGGCCGCTCTCCGACGTGCATCACCTGGTCATCCTGAGCCGCTATCCGATCCTGCGGTCGGGCAAGATGAGCCACGAGCTGTTGCCGCCGTTACAGGTTCCACCGCTGTCCGGAGCGAAAGACGAGCCGGTCTCCTGGGATCGGCCCTTTCTTTACGCACTGCTGGACTGCGGCAAGGGGCGCCGGCTGTGGATCGTCAATCTGCATCTGCGCGCGCCGATCGCGGCGCGGGTTCCGCGCCGATCCCGAAGACACCGAAGCACCGGCCTTGAGAGCGCGCCGGCTGCTGGCCCTGGAACGCGGGGGCCCCAGCACGCTGCATGCCGGCCGCTCGATGCGGCCCGACCACCTGCTCGCGTCCATCGGCCTTGCCGCGCACCACCGGCGCTCGGAGCTGGTCAACCAGAACCTGCCGGACGACACCGAGGCGGGCGCGCCCGACTCTCCGCATGCGCCGATCCTCGCCGAGTTCGATTGGGGCTGATTGGCCGATGAGTTCCGAAGACGTCACCGCCGCCGACCTGGAGCGCACTCTGCTCTGGGCCAAGGCGCAGGCGCCCTCGCCCGCCGCCGGCCTGTTCGGGCCGGAATCGGCCACCTGGCGCATCGACCGCGAGGCCGCGATTTTTCTTTCAGCGGGGCGCGCCCTGTTGATGCAGACCGCCCATCCCTGGGTGGCGCAAGGCGTGGCGGACCACTCGGTCAGCCTCGACGACCCCTTCGGCCGATTCCACCGCACCTTCTCCGCCATGTTCAGCTTCGTCTTCGGAACCGTCGACCAGGCCCTGGAGGCGGCGCGCCGGCTCCACCGGCGGCACGAGGCGATCCAGGGCCGGTTGCGCGAAGCCGCCGGCCCATTCGCCGCCGGCTCCGCCTATCATGCAAATCACCTGCCCGCTCTGCGCTGGGTGCTCATGACCCTGAGCGATGGCGCGCTCATGGCGCACGAGGCGGTGCTGGGGCCTGTCGATCCCGGCCTGCGCGAGCGCTACATCGCCGAGAGCCGCATCCTCGGGGCGATGTTCGGCATCCCGCCCGACACGCTGCCACGGGACTGGATGGAATTCGCCCGCGAGCGCGACGGCCTCCTCGCCTCGGATGAGCTCACCGTCACCGCGCCGGCGCGTCACATCGCCGGCCGGCTCGTGATGGATCCGCCCTTGCCGCTGCTGCGCTCCACCCTTCCCGCGGTCACGGCGCATCTGTTGCCCGAGCGCCTGCGCCGAGAATACGGGTTTGACTTTGGTCCGGCGGAACGCCGCAGGGCCGAGCGCGCCGTCGTGTGGCTCGCCCGCATCTACCCGCACCTGCCGCTCGCGCTGCGCTATGTGGGGCCCTATCACGAGGCGGTCGGGCGGCTTCGCGGCCGCGTCCGCCCCGCCCCGCTCACGCGCGCCTTGAACCGGATCTGGATCGGCTCGGGAGCGCTGCCCGGGCCGAAGCGGCCTTCCTAGCCCGGGTTCGCCGGATCGCCAGGCACTCGCCGCGGCAGGTCCTGCCCCGCCGGCGTGAACTCCAGCGACACGGAGTTCAGGCAATAGCGCAGACCGGTCGGCGGCGGGCCGTCCTCGAAGACGTGCCCCAGATGGCTGGCGCAGCGCTTGCAGCGGATCTCGATCCGGCGCATGCCGTAGCTGCGGTCCTCCACGCAAGCGATGTGGTCCGCATCGAACGGTTGGGTGAAGCTGGGCCAGCCGGTGCCGGATTCGAACTTCTCGCCGGAGCGGAACAGGGGCAGCCCGCACAGCCGGCAGGAATAGATTCCCTCTTCCTTGTTGTCGAGGAGAAGCCCGCAGAAGGGCCGCTCGGTGCCGTGCTCCAGCAGCACGCGGCGCTCCTCCGCCGAGAGCGATTTCGAGAGTTCGGTCACCTGGGCCTGGGGCAGCGGCGCGATCTCGTATCCGGAGGACGATCTGGCCGCAGAATGCGCGGCCTCCTTGCCGGCGGGCTGGCTCATGCTGGCCTCCTTTGACGTCAGAGCGCCAGTCTACTCCTTCGGGGACAGCCCCGGCGAGCGGCGAACCGGCCTCGCCCCATGCCCGTTTGAGCGATGGTTGAGACAAAAGAGGAGGAAATCCATGAAGGGCATTCTGCTTTGGCTCATCGGCATCCCTATTCCGATCATTATCCTGCTCTACTTGTTCGGCGTTTTCTGACCCGCCCCGCCTGAGGCCCGGATGCGGCTGAGCGGGCCGCGCAGCCCGATTGGCTAAGGCGCGTCCG
>JAREAF010000155.1 GCA_029240475.1 Rhodospirillales bacterium
TCTTCATCGACCGGATCAACAGGTACAACAATCTATGGTATTGTGAATCAATTTCTTCCACCAATCCGTGTGGCGAACAACCGCTGCCCCCGTACGGCGCGTGCCTCTTGGGCTCGATCAATCTCGCCAAGCTGGTGAAGCGCCCGTTCGAGCCGGACGCTGCTCTCGACCTGGAGGAGCTGGAGCGCATCGTGCCGATCGCGGTGCGCATGATGGACAACGTCACCGACGTCTCGCGCTTCCCGCTGCCGCAGCAGGAGGCGGAGGCGCAGGCCAAACGGCGCATCGGGCTCGGCGTCACGGGCCTGGCCGATGCGCTCATCTTCTGCGGCGCACGCTACGGCAGCACGCGCGCGGTCGAGCTGACGCAAAACTGGATGGCCGCGATCCGCCGCTCGGCCTATCTCGCCTCGGCCGAGCTTGCCGCCGAGAAAGGCGCCTTCCCGCTCTTCGACCGCGACAAGTACCTTGCGGGCGAGAGCGTGCGCGAGCTGGAGCCGGAGGTGCGCGAGGCGATCGAGCGGCACGGCATCCGCACCGCGCTCGTCACCTCGATCGCGCCGACCGGCACCATCTCGCTCTTCGCCGACAATGTCTCCTCGGGGCTCGAGCCGGTCTTCAGCTTCAAGTACGACCGCTATGTGCTCATGCCGGACGGCGCGCGCCGGCAGGAAGAGGTGACCGACTACGCCTTCCGCCTGTTCCACAAGCTGAAGGGCGAGACCGCGCCGCTGCCGGACTATTTCGTCGACGCGCAGATGCTGGCGCCGGCCGACCATCTGACCATGCAGGCGGCGGTGCAGAAATTCATCGACGCCTCGATCTCCAAGACCATCAACCTGCCGGCCGAGATCTCGTTCGAAGCCTTCAAGGACGTCTATCTCCAAGCCTATGAGCTGGGCTGCAAGGGCTGCACCACCTACCGCCCGAACGAGATCACCGGCGCGGTCCTGGAGGTGAAGAAGGAAACGCCGGCAACGGCGCAGCGGGAGCTGCCGCTCGCGCCCCCGGCACCGCCCGCGCCGCGGCCGCGCGACATGTACGAGGCGGGCGGGGTCGTCTACATGACCCGGCCGCTCGACCGGCCGGAGGCGCTGCCGGGCCGCACCTACAAGCTGCGCTGGCCCGAGAGCGACCACGCGCTCTACATCACCATCAACGACGTCATCCAGGACGGCCGCCGCCGCCCGTTCGAGGTCTTCATCAACTCCAAGAACATGGAGCACTACGCCTGGACCGTCGGCCTCACGCGGATGATCTCGGCGGTGTTCCGGCGCGGCGGCGATGTCAGCTTCGTGGTGGAGGAGCTGAAGGCGGTGTTCGATCCGCGCGGCGGCTGCTGGATGGAAGGCCGCTACGTGCCCTCGCTGCTGGCCGCGATCGGCGGCGTCATCGAGCGGCATATGATCGACGTCGGGTTCATGCCGGACCCCAAGCGCGCGATGGAGGAGCTGCCCGCCGAGGCGCGGCTCAAGGTGGCGCAACTCGCCCCGCCCGCATCGCCCACCGCCGGGAGCGCCGACCAGCGCCTCAGGCAATGCCCGAAATGCGGAACGGCCGGCCTGATCCGGCAGGAGGGATGCGATCTCTGCACGAGCTGCGGCTATTCGCGATGCGGTTAAGGCAGAAGTCAGAAGACAGAAGTCAGAAGTCAGAAGCGCGACGGCGCCGCTGCACCCCTGACTTCTGGCTTCTGACTTCTGACTCCTGACTTCTGTCCCGTCCCTGCCCCCGCTGCGGCGCGCGCGTGAGCGGCTTTGCCGAGCGCTGCCCGGAATGCGGCGAGACCCTGCCGCTCGCCATGCCCTGGTGGGGCTGGCTCATCGGCGGCGGCCTGGTGCTGCTCTTGTTCCTCGCCCTCAGCGATTTCCAGACCATGTTCGAGGTGTTCGGCCGCGTGCTCGCCAGCCTGCGCGGAGAGTGATCCCTCAGCCGTCGCTCTCGGGCGCCGGCTGGGCCAAGCGCCGCTGCACGCGCTCCAGCACGTCGTGCAGCGAACTCTCCGCGATGCCGAGCTCGTCCAGGTGCCGCACGGTGTTGACGAGATAGTCGATGTTGGAACCGCGCTGGCCGGCGGCATGGGCGATCACCTCGGCCACGCGGTCGAGATCCAGCCGCCCGGCATATCCCGCGCAGGCGCGGTCGATCAGATAGGCATAGGCGCGGGCGCGGCGGCCATCCTCGAAGCGGATATCGACCCAGCGCGGATCGTAGGCGCCGCCCAACATCTCGCGCTCGTCGAGATAGGCGGCGACGGCTGGCCCGTCCGCTGCGGCGACCTTATAGGCGCGGCCCAGGCAGGAGCCGCCGCGATCGAGGCCCAGCACCAGCCCCGGCCGCTCCGGCGTGCCGCGATAGCGCTCGGAATAGAGGCAGAAGGCGCGGTGATAGCCGATGAGGCGCGCGCGCCGCACCTCCAGATGCGGGAAACCGGGATCCCACATCAAGGAGCCGTAGGCGAAAATCCAGAAATCATGCGGCGGCGGGTCGAGGCGCCGAGCCGGAGGGCAGGCTTCGCTCATGACCGGTTCACTATCGCGACGCCTACAGCCGTGACGCCCATGCCGATCAAGGCGGCAGGCCCTAGCCGCTCGCCGAACATCAGCCAGGATGCGAGCGCTGCGACCGGCGGCACCAGATAGAACAGGCTCGCCACGCGCGCCGCGGCGCCCCTGCGGATCATCCGGTTGAGCAGCGCGATCGCGCCCATCGACAGCACGAGCACAAGCCAGCCGAGGGCGAAGAACAGGCCCAGGCTCCAATCGATGATGCGGCTTTCGAAGCCGAACGCGACCGCGCCGATCAGCAGCGTGGCCGCGGCATATTGGACGAAGCCGCCCGTGCGCCAATCCATCGTCGGGCAGAAGCGCTTCTGATAGAGGGTCGCAGCGGTGATGGCGAAGAGCGCGAGCACCGACCAGGCCGCCGCCCACCAGGCGACGTCGTCGATGACCAGCTTCTCCCACATGACCAGGGCAACGCCCGCGAAGCCCAGCAGGAGCCCGAGCCACTGCAGCGCGCGCACCCGCTCGCCGAGGAGGGGCCCAACCACCGTCGCCGTCAGGAGCGGCTGCAGGCCGACGATCAGGGCGGCGATGCCGGCCGGCACGCCCGCGTCGATCGCCGCATACGTGCCGCCGAGATAGAGCCCGTGCATCAGCAGCCCCGTCACGGCGAAATGAGCCGTCTCGCGCGGCGTGCGCGGCCAACGCGCGCCCGTGGCGAGCGCGACCGCGCCGATCAGGATGGTAACGATTGCGAAACGCAGCGCGAGGAAGGTGAATGGCTCGGCATAGCCGAGGCCGAGCTTGGCGAAGACGAAGCCGGTGCTCCAGAGCAGCACGAACAGCGCAGGGATAAGCGGCTGTGCGGTGGCGGCGGGGATGGCGCGGGCGAGCATCGGCCCGGCACGTTGAAACCAGCGCGGCCGGCATGTCAATCTCGGCCCGGGGGTCGGGACCTACCAAGGGGGAATGCCATCCATGCGTCGAATTGCGATCGCCGCGACGGCCGGGGCCGTGCTGCTCCTGCTCGCCGTTTGCGCCGGGTGGTTCCTGGCCGCGCATCAGGTGCAAGGCGAGATCGCCGGCTGGACCGAGCGCCAGCGGGCTGCCGGAATCGCGTTCAGCCATGGCGAGATGACGCTGGGCGGCTTTCCCTTCCGCATCGAGCTGAGCATCCCGGACCCGGTGCTGGCGAGCGCGGACGGCAGGCGACGGTGGGAGGGGCCCACGCTTCATTTGCGCGCGCCCCTGTGGCGGTCCGACCTGCTCGATTACGAGGCGGCGGGCCGGCACCGCTATCGCTTCACCGGATCGGACGGACTTTCCCACGAGATCGTCTTCGACCTGGTCGCGGCCGCCGGCTCCTTGGCGCTGGATGAGGATCGCGTCCGCACCGCTGCGCTGAAGGCCGAGACCCTCCGCATCACCGGGACCGCCCCGGGAGAGGTGATCGTGGGCAGCCTCGCGGCCGATCTCCGCCTCGCGCCCGAACATGCCGCCGATCTCAAGCAGGATACCGGCCTGCTCGGCCTCTCGGCCCGGTCCATCTCCTTCGTGGGCGAGGCCGAGGACCCCGCCGCCGCCGAGCCGATCCAATCGCTCGATCTCAAGCTCGCGCTGACGGGCCCCTTGCCCTGGGGAGAAGCCCCCGGTGCGCTGGCCCGCTGGCGCGCGGCGGGCGGAACCCTGGAGCTGCGCCGCGCCGCGCTGGACTGGGCCGGCCTGACGGTTGCGGGCGACGGCGCGGTTGCGCTGGATGACCGCATGCGTCCGCAAGGCGCCTTGGCGCTGCGGCTCGACAACCTGCAGCCGACGCTGCAGAAGCTGACGGCGGAGGGCGCGCTCGCGCCGCAGGATTCCGAGCTGATCCTGCGCTTGGCGGAGGATCTGGCCAGCCCCGATTCCGCCGTGCCGGGCCGGCTGCTGATCGCGGTTGCGGCGCAGGACGGGCGTCTGACCGTGCGCGACCGCACCTATCGGATTCTGCACCCGATCACGGCTCCGTGATCGACATCCCGTTGCCGAAGCATTCGCTCCCATGCCACCCTTGATTGCGGGGGGACTTGCGGGGGCGGATCATGAAAAGGGGAATCCTCATTGCCGGCGCCATCCTGGCGCTGGCGGCCATCGGCTACACGGCCGTGTGGTTCCATGGCGCGAGCCGGCTGGAGCAGGCGGTCGCGGCGTGGAAGGAAGAGGCGGAGGGCAACGGCCTCACCATCACCCATGACGAGATCAAGGTGGGTGGGTTCCCGTTCGCCCTGACGGCGGTCGTCCCCGATCTCAGCATCCGCAACGAGGCGGAAGGCGCACGGATCGAAGCCGCCCCCGTCCGCGTGCGCACCACGTTATGGAACCCCAACCGGGTCGCGTATGATTTCTCCGGAACGCATGCGCTCGCGATCACGCAGGGCCTGCAGAGCTTCCAGGCGAGGCTCGACGTCGAGACCGGCAGCGGGGAGGTGCTGCTGACCGAGGACCGGCGCTTCGACCAACTTTCGGCGAGCAACATGCGCATCGTCGCCAAGGATGGAATTTTCCGCGTCGATCGGCTGGAGGCCAGCGGCTCCGCCGCCCTCCGGGCGACCGATGCGCAGGCCGAGAGCATGCACTCGACCTACACGCTGACGGGCGTCAGCTTCTCGAGCCGGCTCGGGGTCAAGCTGATCGAGCCGCCGATCGAACGCGTGCGGCTGGATCTGGCGGCTACCGGCCCCTTCCTGGAGATCTTCGAGGACGGCACCCTGGTCGACTGGGCGCAGGCCGGGGGCGTCGTGACGCTGCGCGAGCTCAGCATCGAATGGAGCGGGCTCACGCTGACGGCGACCGGCAGCGGCCGCTTCGATCCCGATCTGCGGCCGTCCGGAACCATCACTCTGGTTTCTGCCGGCTTCGAGGAGAGCCTCGACGATCTGGAGCGCAGCGGGGTGCTTCCGCCCCAGATCGGGCAGATGGTGCGCGCCCTGAGCGAGCCCTTCATCGTGCCGGCGGCCAATGGCGGCAAGTCGCAGTTGATCGTTCCGGTCACGGCGGAGAACGGGCTGCTCTCGGTCGGCGGCGAGCCGATGGGAATGGTCCCCTCGCTGAAGGCGCTCTAGCGCCGGCTCACGCCTGCTTGGCTTCGATGATGGAGCGGCGGATGGCGCGGGTTCGCGTGAAGAGGTCCTGCAGCTTCTCGCCCTCGCCCCAGCGGATCGCCCGCTGCAGCGCGGTCAGGTCCTCGGTGAAGCGGCCCAGCATCTCCAGCACCGCCTCGCGATTGTTGAGGAAGATGTCGCGCCACATGATCGGGTCGGAGGCGGCGATGCGGGTGAAGTCGCGGAAGCCGGAGGCCGAGAATTTGATCACCTCGCGCCGGGTCGATTCCTCGAGCCCGAAGGCGGTGCCGACGATCGTGTAGGCGATGAGGTGCGGCAGGTGCGAGGTGATGGCCAGCACCTGGTCGTGATGGGCCGGCTCCATCAGCTCGACCATGCTGCCGGCGCGCCGCCAGAGCGCGGCGAGCCGCTCGACCGCCGCCTCATCCGTGCCGGGCGACGGCGTCAGAATGCACCAGCGGCCCTGGAAAAGCTCCGCAAAGCCGGCCTTGGGGCCGGAATGTTCGGTGCCGGCGATCGGATGGCCGGGGATGAAATGCACCCCGTCCGGCACGGTCGGAGCGAGGTCGCGGATCACGGCCTGCTTGACCGAGCCGACGTCGCTCAAGATCGCGCCCGGCTCGAGGCGCTTCTGAATGGCCGGCCCAATCTCGGCATAGGCGCCGAGCGGCGTGCAAATGATGACGAGGTCAGCGCCGTCAACGGCCTTCGCCGCATCGGCGTAGAGGCGATCGCAGAGCTTCAGCTCCTCGATGTCCGCGCGGGCGGCGGGGCTCGCATCGGCACCCACGATCTCGGCGGCGATGCCCTCGCGCCGCGCGATGCGGGCGATCGAGGAGCCGATCAGGCCGACGCCGATCAGGGCCAGCCGCTGAAAGACGGGTGGTTCGGCCATGGCCCTCTCCTCCTCCCCCTCACCTCTTCATGAAGTCGCCGAGCGCCGCGGCGGTCGCACGCGTCTCGGCCTCGGTGCCAATGGTGATCCTCAAGGCATGGGGCAGCTTGTAGGCGCCCATGCCCCGCACCAGGATGCCCCGGCTCTTGAGATAGCCGAGCGCGGCGGCGGCGTCGCGGCCCGCCTCCTGCGGGAACTCGATCAGCAGGAAATTGCATTGGGTGGGATGCGGCACGAGCCCGATCTCGCGCACGGCCTCGGCCAGCCACGCCCGCCAGCGGGCATTCTCGGCTCGGCAGTTCTCGATGAAGCCCGCATCGCCGAGCGCGGCGATGCCCGCGGCCTGGGTCGGGCCCGGCACGTTGAAGGGCCCGCGCAGCCGGTTGAGGACGTCGGCCATCGCTGGCGGGCCATAGGCCCAGCCCAGGCGCAGCGCGGCGAGGCCATAGGCCTTCGAGAAGGTGCGGGTCATGACCACATTGCCGTGCCGCGCCGCGAGCCCC
>JAREAF010000156.1 GCA_029240475.1 Rhodospirillales bacterium
TCGCCATCGAGCGCGTCGAGGAATTCGCCCGCGCCCAAATCGCGACGATCCTGCCGCTCGAAACCGAAACACTTCCCGGCGTGCATCTCGGCCATCGCGTGATCCCGATTGAGCGTGTCGGCGCCTATGTCCCCGGCGGGCGCTATCCGCTCCTCTCGGCGCCGATCATGACCATCGTGCCGGCCAAGGTTGCGGGTTGTGCGGAGGTGATCGCATGCCTGCCGCCGGGAGCCCACCCGGCCATGATCGCGGGCTGCCACCTCTCGGGCGCGGACCGCATCTTCCGGGTCGGCGGCGCGCAGGCGATCGCGGCCATGGCTTATGGGACGGAGAGCGTGCCCGCCGTGGACAAGATCGTCGGGCCCGGCAACGCTTATGTTAACGAGGCCAAGCGCCAGGTGTTCGGCATAGTCGGCATCGACCAGCTCGCCGGCCCGAGCGAGATCTTCGTCGTGGCCGACGAGACCGGCGATGCGGCGATGATTGCGACCGACCTGCTGGGCCAGGCGGAGCATGACACGCGCACCCGCGTCGGCCTGATTACCACCAGCCGGCGCCTGGCGGGTGAGACCTTGGCCGAAGTGGAGCGCCAGCTCGCCGACCTGCCCACGGCGGCGGTGGCGGGTCCGGCCTGGCGGGATTTCGGCGAGGTCGTCGTATGCGAGGGCGAGGACACGATGATCGCCTACGCAGATTATGTCGCGCCCGAGCATCTGCAGGTGCACACCGCCGATCCGCACGCCACCGCCCGCAAGCTGCGCAACTACGGCTCGCTCTTTATCGGCCCGCTGGCGAGCGTGGTCTATTCCGACAAGTGCTGCGGCACCAACCATACGCTGCCCACAATGCGCGCCGGCCGCTACACCGGCGGGCTCTGGGTGGGCTCGTACCTAAAGATCTGTACCCATCAGTGGCTCGACGCACGCGGCGTGGCGGCGGTGGCGCCGCCAGCCATCCGGCAGAGCGCCCGGGAGGGGTTGGAAGGGCATCGCCGAGCCGCGGCGCTGCGGCTCGAGCGTCTGCAGGCGCGATGACCGCTCACGGCGTCGGGAGCTGAAGCCAAGATGTTCGAGGTTCCCTCGCAGTCGGAATTCGAGAGGCTGGCGCGGAAGTTCGGCCTGACGCTCGGCGCGGAGGAGGCGGCGGCCTTCGCGCGGCTCGCGCGCGGACTGAAGCCCTCCTACGACCGCCTCGCCGAACTCGCCGAGGCTCGCAAGCCTGCCGCGCAGCCGCGCGACCCGGGGCGCGCGCCGTCCGCTGCCGAGAACCCATACGGCGCCTGGGCCTGGCGTTGCGAGATCGCCGGGGAGGGCCGTGGCCTCTTGTCCGGCATGGCGCTCGGCATCAAGGACAATATCTGCGTTGCCGGCCTTCCTCTGCGCAACGGTAGCCGCACCATGGACGGCTTCGTAGCCGCCTACGACGCCACCGTGGTCACGCGCATCCTGGCCGCTGGCGGCACCATTTTCGGCAAGACCGTCTGCGAGGATCTGTGCTTCTCGGGCGGCAGCCATACCAGCCATCCCGCGCCGGTGCGCAATCCGCGCAACCCACGCCGTTCCGCTGGCGGCTCATCGAGCGGCAGCGCCGCGGCGATCGTAGCGGGCGACGTGCCGATCTGCCTTGGCGGCGACCAGGGCGGCTCCATCCGCACTCACTCGGCTTGGTCCGGTTGCGTCGGGCTGAAGCCGACACATGGGCTGGTGCCCTATACGGGCGTGTTCTCCATCGAGCCGAGCCTCGACCATTGTGGGCCCATGGGGCGGAGCGTGGAGGACGTGGCCCGCCTGCTCACCGTCATCGCCGGTCCGGACGGGCTCGATCCGCGCCAGCGGCCGCAGGCGCGGCAGGACTATCTGGACGCGCTCGGCCGGCCGGTGGAGAGGCTGCGCATCGGGGTGCTCGAACAAGGCTTCGGCCGGCCCGAGAGCGAGGCCGCCACCGACGACCGCGTGCGGCGCGTCCTCGCCGAGCTCGCCTCGTCCGGTGTTGAGGTCGAATCCGTCTCCATTCCCTGGCACCTCGACGCCTACCACCTCTACACGGCTATCGTCGTGGAAGGGTCCGCCGAGATCATGTTCAAGGCCAATGGCATGAGCTATGGCTGGGAGGGCGAGCACGCGCCCGAGCTGACCGGCCATTGGGCGCAGAGCTGGCGCAGCCGCCCCGACCGGCTGCCGGTCATCGCCAAATACGTGCTGCTGATGGCCGAGCACCTTACGGAGCGCCATCATGGCACGACCTATGCCAAAGCCCAGAGACTGCGGCGCGAGATGCGCGCTGCCTATGACGCGGCCCTGAAGGACTTCAACGTGCTGGCCTTGCCGACCATTCCGTTCCGGGCGCCCGAGTTGCCGGACGATGGAGCCGGCGCCGAGCAGGTCGTCGCGGCGGCGCTCGATATGGAAGGGAACACCGGGCCGTTCGACGCCACGGGGCATCCGGCCATCTCGGTGCCCTGCGGCATGGAGAGCGGGCTTCCCGTCGGGCTCATGTTTGTTGGCCGTCATTTCGACGAAGCGGCAGTCCTGCGGGCGGCGCGCCGTGTGGAGATGCTGGGCGATTGGAAGACGCTCTGATGTGGCAAGAAGGCCAGTGATCTAGAGACAAGAAGCGAGAAGGGAGGAGCATCGATGAGGAGCATGCACATTCCGGCGAACCGGCTGCGCATTACCCGCCGCGGCTTGCTGCGCGCGGGCACTCTGACGGCCGGTGCCGTCGCTCTCGGCAGGTTCAGCATTCCGCCGCTGCGGGCGGCCGAAGTGGAGGATCAGCTCAACATGATGGGCTGGGCCGACTATATCAGCCCCGATAACATCCAAGCCTGGGAGGGGATGACCGGCAGCAAGCTGGTCTACGATTCCTACGCCAGCAATGACGAGATGTATTCCAAGCTGCAGCTCTCCAAGGGCAGCAGCGGCTACGATCTCGGCATGAACACCGACTTCATGATCCCCCTGCTGATTAAGGGGCAGCTGATCCAGAAATTCGACAAGTCTCAGATCCCGAACGCCGGGAACGTGCGGCCCGAGATCGCCCATCCCGATTTCGATCCCGAGAACGCCTATACGCTTCCGAAGAGCTGGGGGTCGGAGGGGTTTGTGTACGACAAGTCCGTGATCACACGCGAGATGAACACCTGGGGCGATTTCCTCGATGCCGTCCAGAACGAAGCGAGCGGGCGCGTCTCGCTGCTGGACGATCCATTGGCGATCGCGCCACTGTTCTGGTCGAAGGGGGTGTCATGGAACACGACGGAGGAGTCTGCGATCAAGGAGGCCGAGGCGCAGCTGGAGAAGCTCGCCAAGCACATCCGCGCCTTCAACTCCTATCCGGTGCAGGACGTCGCGACGGGGACGGTCGTGCTGGCCCAGTGTTGGAACGGCAATGCGCGGCAGGCGATCGACCAGTCCGGCAACCAGAACCTGATATTCGTCTATGGAGCTCCGATCACGGAGGCCTGGCTCGATAGCTACCATCTTCCGGTCGGCGGGCAGCACATGCGCGCGGCGCATTCCTGGGTCAATTACGTTCTCGACCCCAAGGTGGCGGCCGCGGAGATCACCTACACGGGCTTCCTGTCGCCCGTTTCGGGCAGCGAGCAACATCTGGAGCAGAAGGTGGCTACCGATCCGCTGATATTCCCCCCGGCGGACGTTATGAAGAGGGGCGAGCGCACGCTGCGCAACGAGACCTATGAGCGGCGCATTCAGATGCTGAACAAACTGAAGGCCGCGGCGGCATTGTAGGAGCCCACGACATCGAGCGCACCGGCGCGGGGCCGTGGATGGTGCCGCGCCGGTCTAACCGATCTCGAGACCTGAGCCATGGCGAGCGACGTGGAGTTGGAGCAGGTCACCAAGTTCTTTGGTGACTTCAAGGCGGTCGACGGCGTCTCCCTCTATGTCGCGGCCGGCAGCTTCGTCGCCCTCCTGGGCTCCTCGGGCGCGGGCAAGTCGACCGTGCTGCGCATGATCGGCGGCTTCGAGCTGCCGGACGACGGGAGCATTCGCATCGGCGGGCGCGATGTCACGGCGTTGCCCCCCTATCGGCGCGACGTTAACACCGTGTTCCAAAATTATGCACTGTTCCCGCATATGACGGTCGCGGAGAACGTCGCCTATGGGCTGCGCAGGGACGGCGTGCCGGGCGCCGAGCGGAGGGCGCGCGTGCGTGAAGCCCTTGAGATGGTGCAGATGCTGCCGCTCGCGCATCGCCGGCCCTCCCAACTCTCGGGAGGGCAGCAGCAGCGCGTCGCCCTCGCCCGCGCTCTGGTCAAGCGCCCGTCCGTCCTGTTGCTCGACGAGCCCTTGGGCGCGCTCGACCGCAAGCTGCGCCAGCAGATGCAGGTCGAGCTGAAGCTGCTCCAGCATCAGCTCGGCACGACCTTCATCTTCGTGACGCACGACCAGGAAGAGGCGCTGGCGATGTCGGACACCATCGCGGTCATGCGCGACGGGCGCATCGATCAGGTCGGCGAGCCGACGGAGCTGTACGACCGGCCGCACACCGCCTTCGTGGCAAGCTTCATCGGCGCGCAGAACTTCTTCGCCGGCCAGATCGGGCAGGACCAACGGCTGATCGCCGATGGCTTTGTGATTGCCGCAGCGCGCTTGGCGGAGGGCGCCAAACCGGGAGAGCGGGGGTTGGCCGGGGTGAGGCCGGAGCACGTCCAGCTCTCCGCGGCCGAGCCGGCGGCGCCCGTGAACAAGGTCAGCGGGCGGGTGATGGCGCTGGTCATGCTGGGCGACATGGTGGAGTTCGTCTTGCGCCTGCCCGGGGGGGCGGAGCTCTTCAGCCGCCTGCCGCGCGACGCGGGCGTGCTGCCGGGCCAGGGCCAGGAGGTCTGGGCGCATTGGCCGGTTGAGCGGGTCACGCTCTTCCCATACGAGGCGCTCGCCGCTCGCGAGAGCGGCCTCCGGCGCCGCGCGGAGCAGGCCAATGGCAGCGCCTGAGCCCCTGTCCAGGGGGGCCATTCTTGAGCCGCAGACGCACCGGCGTGCGGCAAGCGCGTCGGCGCGCCCCGCGCGTGCGGGCCGCGCCCGCCGGCTTCCCCGATCGCTCGCCGCCTATCCCGCGCTCTTCTGGTGGGGTGTCTTCTTTGTCATCCCGTTGGGATGGATGGGCTATTACAGCCTTGGCGTGAAGCCGGCCGATTTGGCCGCAGGGGCCGTGTCGCTGGACGATCTTTCGCTTGCGAACTACGGGGCCGCCACCTCCGAGATCTTCCTCAAGGTGTTCTGGATCACCATGCGCACCGGGCTTCTCGGCACCCTGGCCTGCGCCGTCGTCGGCTTTCCTGTCGCCTATGCGCTCGCCAGTTACGTCTCGGAGCGCTGGCGGGCGGTGCTTCTCTTCTTGCTCGTGCTGCCCTACTGGACCAGCTTCCTGCTGCGCACCTTCGCCTGGCGGATTATCCTGGCGCCGGAGGGCACGCTCTCGACCACCTTGCGCGCCTTAAACATCCTCGACCAGCCTCTCCTGATCCTGGACACCAACGCCGCCGTACAGCTCGGCATCATCTATAACTATCTGCCCCTCATGATCCTGCCGATGTATGTGGCGCTCGAGCGGATCGATCCCGCGCTGCGCAGCGCCAGCATGGATCTGGGCGCTGGGCCGCTGCGGACCTTCTTCTCCGTGACCGTGCCGCTGGCGGCTCCGGGCATCTTGGGCGGGCTGCTCCTGACCTTCATCCTGGCTACCAGCGACTATGTCGTTCCGGCCATTCTCGGCGGCGCGCGGGGCTTAATGGTGGGAAACCTTGTCGCCTCGCAGATCCTCGCCTCGCAGAATCTGCCGCTCGGATCAGCGATGGCGATCCTGCTGATCGGGATGCTGGCCGGCGTGGTCCTCGCGATTGGGCTGGCGCTGTGGGCGACCCGGGCCGCGCTGCGCCTGCTGCGCGGCCGGGCGGTCTAAAGGCGGAAGATGGCGGCGAGGCGCAGAGGTCAGGCCTGGGCTCCCGGAAAGGCGCTAATGCTCGCCTGGACGGGCCTCGTCTTCGTGTTCCTGTTCCTGCCGATCGCCGTGGTCGTGATCTATTCGTTCAACGGCGGACGGAACCTCTATGTCTGGACCGAGTTCTCGACCCGCTGGTACGCCACGGCACTAGACAACCCGCGCGTGCTGAGCGCGCTCGGAGTGTCGGTTAAGGCCGCGCTGATCAATGCTGCCATCGCGGTCGGGCTCGGCGTGCCCTCGGGGATGGCGCTTGCGCGGCGCAAGGGCCCATGGGTGGTCTGGTTCTTGGCCCTCCTGCTGGTCGTGCTCGGTACGCCGGAGCTGGTTTCCGGGATCGGGCAGATGATCTGGTTCGACCGGATCGGCCTTTATGACGGCCTGCTGCGGCTCTCCATCGGCCACTCGCTCTTCAACATCGCGGTGGTGGTTCTCATCGTGCGGGCGCGCGCCGAAGGGCTGAATGAGGCGCTCGAAGAAGCCGCGGCTGATCTCGGCGCCTCGCCCTGGCGCGGCTTCTACGACATCACCTTGCCGCTTATGTTCCCGGCCGTGCTGGCAAGCCTTCTGCTGTCCTTCACCTTCTCCTTCGACGACGTCATCATATCGCTGTTCGTCCAGCGGCCGGGCACCTCGACCCTGCCGCTGCACATCCTGTCGTCCTTTAAACCCGGCCTGAAAGGCGATGTGGCGGCGGTGGTGGTCATCACTTTGGCCGTGAGCTTGGCCGGTATTATGACGGCCGCACTTTTGCTGATGCGCGGACAGCGCCGCGGCCGCGCCCTCGGTGGCGTCCTCGAGTAGGGGAGGATCTCGAACCATGGCGTATCGTGCTCACGCCTTGGCGCGCTGACGTTCGCGGAGGCGAGACAGCAGCATCACGCTGAGTGCATCATTGAGATCCGGAACGATACTACGCCCGTCGAGAGCTCGGACGGTCCACTTTTAACAGGCGGGCCCTCCAATCTACGCAGCTCTCCTACGGTGCGCTGATTGCAGTGGCCTTGAGGTACCTGCCGAACA
>JAREAF010000157.1 GCA_029240475.1 Rhodospirillales bacterium
TTCAACATCTACGCGGCCGCCTCCTATGTCCGGCGGCGCGGGATGCCGAAGACGCCGGAGGAGCTCGATGGCCACTCCCTCATCGTCTATGGAGAGGAGGCCCGCCCGCCGGTCTCGGACCTCAACTGGCTGCTGCGGCTGGGCGTGAAGTCGGGACAGCGGCGTACGCCCGTCCTGTGCATCAACAACGTGTACGCGATCTTGCGGGCGGTACAGAGCGGGATCGGCATCGCCGCCCTGCCGGAATTCATGGTCCAGGGCGCGAACGACCTGGTGCGCATCCTGCCCGAAATCGAAGGACCCCGGATCGACGCCTATTTCGTCTATCCCGAAGAGCTGCGCAATTCCAAGCGCATCCAGGTCTTCCGCGACTTCTTGTTGCTGCAGGTGGCTAAGAGCCAGTTCTGAGCCGCCGAGTCCGGGCGCTCAGAAAGCTATGCTGTCAGTGCATATCAAGACTGTATTTTTCTCGGGTGGTTCTTATCCACAGAATCCTTATTTTGGTACTCGTTGTTGCAGCGCAGCACGGGTTTTGGGGCTGGCGAAGCAACATAGTGAGTTTAGCGAGCGTTCTCGCATTCGGTTCCGGGCGCAAGGCCCGGAAGGGGTCCTTCGGGATCCTACGTCTCCCAGACGTGAAGCCTCCCTGTTCAACTTGCCGGGCCTTCGGGCCCGGCTTTTTTATTGCTCGCAAAACGGCCGGGTGCGGCGGACGAAGGTCGTGCGCGGAACAGCGCCGCTAGAGCGGACGTATGTCCAGGGTCTGCCCCTGCGGGAGGCCGCCATGCGCATTCTCCTTCTCTCGACGCTCCTGATCGTCACGCTGGGCACAGCCGGAGCTCAGGCTCAGGAAGCGGGCGATCCGGCGGCCGGAGAGCAGGTCTTCCGCAAGTGCCAGGCGTGCCACTCGCTGCAGGCAGACCGCCGGACGGTCGGCCCCCATCTGCAGGACGTGATCGGGCGCACGGCCGGGTCGGTGGAGGGCTATCCCTACTCGGTGGCGATGCGCCGGTCGGGGCTGGTCTGGTCGCCCGACGTGCTCGACAAGTTCCTGGCCAGCCCCTCGCATTTCCTGCACGGCACGAAGATGATCTTCACGGGCCTGCGCGATCCCAAGGACCGGGCCAACGTCATCGCCTATTTGCGAGCGACGGCGGAGCCGCAGCAGACCGCCGCCGCGCCCGCGCCGACGCCGGAGGAGCCCGCCACCGCCGAGGCAGTCGAGTCCACAGCCACGGCGGCGCCCGCCCCCTCGGCGCAGCCGGCCGACGCGCCCGAATACGCCGCGACCGTGCGCTACACCTTGCGCAGCGGAATCGCCGAGGGCCGGATGGTCTTCATCGGCTTCGGCGGCGAGATCGACGGCGTCGTCAATCCGACGCTGACTGCGCGCGAAGGCGATACTGTGCAGATCACCCTCATCAATGGCGAGGGCGCGGAGCACGACATCGTCTTCCCCGACCAGAAGATCGCCTCCCAGCATGTGGTCGGCAAAGGCGCCAGCACCACGATCTCGTTCCGCGCGAGCGCCGCGGGCGAGTTCGTCTATTTCTGCTCGCTGCCCGGCCATCGCGAAGCGGGCATGCAAGGCAAGCTCACGATCGCGCCGCCGCCGCCGCCCGAGCCTCCGGTCGCAGCCGGGCCGGACATCACGGTCGATCCCGCCGATGTGCCGCCCCCGATCACCCGCACCTCGCCCGAGCGCATCGTCGTCGAGCTCGAGACGGTCGAGCTGGAAGGCCGGCTCGCCGACGGCACCACCTATCAATACTGGACCTTCAACCGCACCGTGCCCGGACCGATGCTGCGCGTGCGCGTGGGCGACACGCTCGAGGTGCGGCTGAAGAACGACATCGATTCGGCGATGATCCACTCGGTGGATTTCCACGCCGCGACCGGACCGGGCGGCGGCGCCGCCCACACCCAGACCGATCCGGGCGACACCAAAGTCGTCGAGTTCAAGGCGCTGGCGCCGGGCCTCTATGTCTATCACTGCGCCACGCCGATGGTGGCCCACCACATCGCCAACGGCATGTACGGGCTGATCCTGGTCGAGCCCGAGGGCGGGCTCCCGCCGGTCGATCACGAGTTCTACGTGATGCAGGGCGAGATCTACACCCAGGGCCGATTCGGCGACACCGGCAGCCAGGAATTCAGCGTCGACAAGCTGCTCGACGAGGATGCCGAATACATCGTCTTCAACGGCGCGGTCGACGCGCTCACCAAGCAGCATCCGATGCAAGTCAAAACCGGCGAGACCGTGCGCGTCTTCTTCGGCGTTGGCGGGCCGAACTACACCTCCTCCTTCCACGTCATCGGCGAGATCTTCGACAAGGCCTATTCCTTCGCCGATGTCGTGTCGCCGCCGCTGACCGGCGTGCAGACCGTCAGCGTCCCGGCCGGCGGAGCGACCATGGTGGAATTCACGGTCGACGTGCCCGGCCGCTACATCCTGGTGGACCACGCGCTGTCCCGGCTGGAACGCGGCCTCGTCGGCTTCATCGTGGCGGAGGGGCCGGAGCGGCCGGAAATCTACAAACCGCATTCGACCGAGACGGCGGCGGGGCACTGAGGTCACGGCGCGAAGAACCGAAGCAGGCAAATTCCCGCATCTTTGCTTGGGGAATGCGGGAAATCGTTGTCGTTGACGCGGCGGCCGTTCCGGACCTCCAATTGACGTTCTTGCCGAACCGGCAGAGGAGGGTTCGATGGCCGGCCTCTTGGACAGGATCGAAACCGCCGCGCTCGATCTGCGCGACGCCCTCGACTTCGATCTTCCCGATGCTCCGGACGTCGAACTTCCCGACGCGCCGGACTTCAATCTGCGCGACGCGCTGGACATCGATCTCGTCTATATGGCGATCGGCGCCAGCGACGCGCTCGGCGTCGGCGCAAGGCCAATCACCGATGGCTACGTCTTCCAGATCGCAGACGCGCTGGACGACCGGGACACGAATGTGCAGCTCGTCAATGTCGCCGTGCCGGACGCCAATCTCGACCCGATCGCCGATGCCGCGCAGCTGGCCCTGCAGATCGCGGAGCCGGACCTGGTCACGATCTGGGTCGGCGCCAACGATGTCGTGAACGGGGTGGAGCCCGACGATTTCGAAGCGGAGCTCGACAACCTGCTTGACGAGTTCGACGGAACGGGGGCCACGGTCGCGATCGCCGATCTGCCCGACCTGACGGAACTGCCCCGCTTCATCGAAAACCCGGACCCCGACGTCACCAGCAGCCGCATCGAGGCCTTCAACGATGCGATACGGGATCAGGCGCAGACGCACGGAGCGGTGCTGGTGTCGCTGTCCGGAGAAGAATTCGATGACCGCTTCGTCAGCGATGCCGACGGGTTCCATCCCAACGACGCCGGGCATGCCCGCATAGCCGAACTCTTCCTCGATGCCCTCGAACCGGAGGTCGCGGGCGTCGAGGCGCCCGTCCTGCCGGCGGGCGACTTCGATCTATTGGCCTGACCGCCCTGCTTAAGGGCCAGCACCCCACTGAGCCCGGGCGTGAGGGGAAACGGTCAGGGCTGCTGCCGCTGCAGCCAAGCCTCCAGCGTGCGGATCTCTTCCGTCTGCGCGGCGATCACTCCCTCCGCCAGCCTGCGCATCTCCGGATCGTCCCCAAAGGCGAGCGCCAGCTTGGCCATATCCACCGCGCCGCGGTGATGGGCGACCATGGCGCGGGCGAAATCGACATCGGCATCGCCCGAGCCGGGCTGGCTCATCTCGCGATGCATGCGCCGGTTCACGGCCGGCATGATGCCCATGCCCATCCCTGGCATCATGCCCATGCCCATGCCCATCCCGGGCATCATACCCATGCCCATTCCTGGCATCCCGCCCATGCCTCGCATCATTCCGGGCATCATGCCCATGCCGCCGGGCATGCCGCCGGACGGCCCGTGCATCCCCATCATCATCTCGTGCATCTGCTGCATATGGCCCGGATCCATCATTCCGCCGCCCATGCCCATCATGCCCATGCCCATCCCATCGGAGGGCATCCCGCCGCCGCCCTGGCCGGGCGCTGCGCCGGTTCCAGGCGCCCCGCCCGGCTGCGGCGGAGCCGCAACGCCCGGAGTAGCCGGCTCATGATGCTCGTCGGTCTCCTGCGCCATCGATACGGGCCCGGCAGTCACCAACAGCGCCGCGACAGCGGCCGTGAGCAGAAGGCGGGGTTTGAACATAGGACTCTCCAGCATTTGGGCGAACGACCGTTGCGGCCTTCGCCAATCTCACGGTGTCAAGGCTAGCCGGTCTGGGGCAGGCCTCTTTGATCCATGTCAAAGCGGCGGAGCATCGACGCCGGCTACTTTGTAGGGTACGATTCGCACATGGCTCCGCTAACTTTCGAAACTGCTGCCTTCGACCGCCTGTCCTGGCATGACAACGCCGTGCATAGGCTGCGGATCGACGTCGGAGACCCCGATCGCGGGCAATGGCACAGCCGGCTCATCCTGGACATCGACCATATCGTCGAATGGCTGTGCGGCACCGATGGCCGAACGCAATTCAGGGTCGCGCCGGCGACGTTGGCGTTCGAGAACGCCACCGACCTTTCCATCCAGCTCCCGGAGCGGGGGTATGGCGCCCAGATCTCACTGAACCCGCTCTCGATCGACCGCATCGAGCGCGAAGGCGTGACGGACCAGAGGATCTGCCTGGACCGTCCCTACTGGCGCTGGAGCATCCGCTTCAACGATCCTGAAGGCGGGCTCATCGCGTTCGGCGCAAGCGGCTTCCGCCTCGCCCTGCGCGCCGAACCGGTCCTGACGGCAGAGCAGCGGTACCCGACCGACCGGTCTCGACCCCTGCTCTTCTGATTCCCGTTCAGCGATAGAGCCGGTCGCCTTCGCTGGCCTCCAGGCCCTTGTAGAGATGCGCGACCTGGGCCTCGTAGCCATTGAAGGGCAGCGTCGGCACGCGCTCGTCCGAGCCGAGCGGCCGCTCGCTCGCCTGGCTCCAGCGCGGATGATCGACCTTCGGGTTCACATTGGCCCAGAAGCCGTATTCGTCGGGCGCGATCTCCCACCAGAAGGTTTTCGGCATCTCGTCGGTGAAGGTGAAGGCGACCACCGACTTGACCGACTTGAACCCGTACTTCCATGGCGTGACCAGCCGCAACGGCGCGCCGTTCTGCTTGGGCATCGGCTTGCCGTAAAGGCCGGTGCCGATGAAGGCGAGCTCGTTGGTCGCCTCCTCGATCGTCAGCCCCTCGACATAGGGCCACGGATACCAGACCGCCTTCTGGCCGGGCGCGACATCCTCATCCTGGAAGGAGGTCATCTTCAGGTACTTCGCGCCCGCCGACGGCTGCGCGAACTCGACCAGCGCCTTCAACGGAAAGCCGCTCCACGGCACGGCCATCGACCAGGCCTCGACGCAGCGGTGCCGGTAGAGCCGCTCCTCCAACGACATGGCTTTGAGCAGGTCGTCGACGCCGATCTCCCGCTCCTGTTCGACCATGCCGTCGATGCGCACGGTCCAGGGCCGGATCGGCAGCCGCTGCGCGATCTGCGAGATCCGCTTGTGCGAGCCGAATTCGTAGAAGTTGTTGTAGGTGGTGACCAGCTGCTCATCGGTGAGCGGCCGGTCGAGCGCAAAGGCGTCGTTGCGCTTGACGGGATAGAGCAGGCGGGAGGGGTCCGCCTCCTCCGCCGCCGCGCGCGCCGGCCGCAGCAGCGGCCCGGCGGCGGCGAGAAGCGGCGCGAGCGCCATCGCCTGCACCAGGCGCCGCCGATCGGCATTGACGGACTCCGGAGTGGCGAGCCGCTCCGGCATTTCCCAGCCGCGTTTGATCCGAACCAGCATGGGGGGCACTCCTTCGCCTGTTAGGCCAGAAGTTAGGCCAGTTCGGATCACACGCAAGTCAACTCGCCGTGACGAGCCCGCGAGAGCGCGCCGCTACTCCAGCATGCTCCGCAGCATCCACGCGTTCTTCTCGTGAATCTGCATGCGCTGAGTGAGCAGGTCCGCGGTCGGCTCGTCATTGGCCCGGTCCACGGTCGGAAAGATCTCGCGCGCGGTGCGCACGACGGTCTCCTGGCCGATCACCAGCTGGCGGATCATCTCCTCGGCCGGGGGCACGCCCTCCTCCTCCTGGATCGAGGAGAGGCGCGAGAAGGCCCGGTAGGAGCCCGGCGCCGGATGGCCGAGGGCGCGGATGCGCTCGGCGATCTGGTCCACGGCGAGGGCGAGCTCGTTGTACTGCGTCTCGAACATGAGATGCAGCGTGTTGAACATCGGCCCGGTGACGTTCCAGTGGTAATTGTGGGTCTTGAGATAGAGCGTGTAGGTGTCGGCCAGCAGGCGGGCGAGCCCGTCCGCAATGGCGCGGCGGTCGCTCTCGTTGATGCCGATATCGATGGCCATGGCTGTTCGGCTCCTGAACAAGGGAAAGCCGGCACGCCCCAGGGCAGCAGGTGGGGGACTCCAGCCGGCGATTGGCTGCCAGGCTAGTTTAGAACACTTCTAAACTCAAGCCGCTTCGCCCTCTCCCCCTCTAATGCCCCACGGCCGTGGCGCGTTGCTCGATGACCTTGCTCGCCTCGCGCCCGATCAGCTCCTGCAGGTGGTCGAAGCTCATGGAGAAGGTGCCGACGCCGTAGGTCAGCGAGCGCAGCTCGATGATGAGGTCGTGCAGCTCCGATTGCGGGATATGGGCGCTGACCTCGTCCCAGCCGGTCCAGCCGGGCTTGGCGTCGTAGCCCAGGATGTGGCCGCGCCGGCCGCTGATGAGGCCGTGGACGCGGCTGGTGAACTCGTTGGGCACGGCGATCTGCACGAGGAAGATCGGCTCGAGCAGCACCGGGTCGCATTTGGGCATGCCCTCGGTCATGGCCAGCCGCGCCGCGGTCTTGAAGGCCATGTCCGAGCTGTCGACCGAATGGTACTGCCCGTCATAAAGCTTGACGCAGATGTCCACCACCGGGAAGCCGAGCGGCCCGCGCTTCATGTAGTCGATCACGCCCTCCTCGACGGACGGGATGAAGTTGCGCGGGATGGCGCCGCCCACCACCGCATCCTCGAATTGGAATCCCTCGCCGCGCGACAGCGGCCGGATCTCGACATGCACGTCGCCGAACTGGCCGTGCCCGCCGCTCTGGCGCTTGTGCCGCGCATGCTGCTGCACCGACCGGCGGATCGTCTCCTTGTAGGGCACCTGCGGGCGCCGGGAGGCAATCGGCAGATTGTACTTGTTGCGCAGCCGGTCGAGCGCGATCTGCAGATGAATCTCGCCCTGCCCCCAGAGCAGGATCTCGTTGGTGTCGGCGCTGTGCTCGATCGAGAGCGAGGGGTCCTCGTCGACGAGCTTGGCGAGGGCAGCGGTGAGCTTGACCTCGTCCTGGCGGTTCTGCGCCGTCACCGCAAGCGCGAAGAGGGGCGACGGCGGCTTCGGCCAGGGGCTGTCGACCGTGACGGGCGAGGGCGACAGGAACTCGCCGGTGCGGGCGGATTCGAGCCGGCCCAACCCGACCATCTCGCCGACGCCGGCATTCGGCTTCTTCTGGAGGTCATGGCCCATGACGCGGAACAGCCCGCCCACCCGCGCGCCGTGCAGGGTCATGCCGTCCTGAAGCTGCCCGCGCCAGACGCGCGCGAGCGACAGCTTGCCGGTGTGCGGCAGATGGTAGGTCTTCAACACCGAGGCGAGCGGCGCGCCGTCCGCCGGGATGCCTAGCCGCGCCGCCGTCTCGGTCGGCTCCGGCCCCTCGTGCCGCAGCGCCTTCCACAGCCGGCGCACGCCGCCGCCCTGGTCGGCCGCGCCGAGGAAGACCGGCACGATCAGATCCTTGTGCAGGTCCGTCTTGAGCTGGTCGTAGATCTCGGCCGGCGATGGCACCACGTCTTCGAGCAGCTGCTCCAGCAGCTTGTCGTCGAAATCCGCCAGAGATTCCAGAAGCTCGGTGCGCGCCGCCTTCTCGCGCTCCATCACGTCGGCCGGAATCTGCACGATGTCCGACGCCTGGCCCTCCTTGTAGGAATAGGCGCGCTCGCTCACCAGATCGACATAGCCGGTGATCTGCTCGCCCTCGCGGATCGGCACCTGACGCAGCACCAGTGGCCGCTGCGAGACCGCCTGCAGCGCCTCGACCACCTCGCGCACCCGCGCCGAGCTGGTGTCCATCTTGTTCACGAATAGCATGTGCGGGATGGCGTGATCGTCGAGGAACTTGAAGAGCGGCGCCAGCATCACCGCCTTCTCGATCGCGGGCTCGGCGACCACCACGGCAACATCGGCGGCGAGCAGCGCGCTCTGGCCCTCATACGCCAGCTCGATCGAGCCCGGGCAGTCGAGGATGGTCCAGCTCTCGCCCAGATACTCCGCGCTCGCCGCGGTGAGCTCCGTGCTCATCTGGCGCGCCCGGGCCTCGACGGCATGGTCGCCGACCGTGTTCCCCTCGCGGACGGAGCCGCGGCGGGTGATCGCGCCGGCTACGAAAAGCAGCTGCTCCAGCAGCGTCGTCTTGCCGCTGAGATAGGGTCCGACCAGGGCAACGCATCGCGGCGCGGATTTGGGCCTTTCCGCCATGATATTCCGAACCTCCCTAATGCTCCCGACGGCCCAGGCGAGGGCCGGCCGGCGCGGGACATGTGCCGCCCGCTTGGCCTTCATGTTTCAACCGGCGCGAAGGGCTGGCAAGGGAAATCCTAGACATTGAAATGACCGGGCGGAGGCTCCACCTTCCCCCCGAAGGGCGCTCGCGCGCGGCGCTTCGATGGGCTAGTTGTTGATTAAGGCCCGGACGTTAGGATCCGGGCGGAACAAGAAACAACGGGGAGGACATCGTCCTGGCGCTCTCTTCGGCCATTGGGACCCGCGGCGGCGCGGGGCCGCGCCAGCGCATCTCGGACGTTCTGTCCTCCATCGCCGGAGACGGCGGGGGAACCGTGCGCCTGGGCGAGGTGGTCGCCGCGCTCGGCGACCGCGGCTACGGGCTGCTCATCCTTGTGCTGGCCGCTCCGAACCTCCTGCCGATCTACATCCCCGGCCTGTCCGCCGTCTTTGGGATTCCGCTCGCGCTGATCGCGGTGCAGATGGCCCTGGGGCTGCCGCGCCCCTGGCTGCCCAAGAAGCTCCTGCGGCGTCCCTTCCGGCGGCGGGAATTCGCCAGCCTCACCCAGCGAATCCTGCCCTGGGTGATCCGGCTCGAGCGCGTGCTGAAGCCCCGACTGCCGGCGCTGACCCATCCCATTGCCGAGCGGCTGCTCGGCGTGCTCGCGCTCGTGCTGGCGATCACGCTGGCGCTGCCGATCCCGTTGACCGGCATCCCGCTCGGGATCGCGCTGGCGCTGATCGGCGCCGGGCTCATCGAGCGAGACGGGCTGGTCATGCTCACGGGACTCGCAGTCGCGGCGGTCGCGATGGCCTATTCCGGACTGCTCACCTTCGCGGCGATCGACGGCGCGATCGCGCTGCTTCGCTCGCTGTTCGGCTAAGAACCGCTAGCGCAGCGCCGCGCAGGCGCGCTGGATGCGCCGGCAGGCCTCCTCCAGCAGCTCGGTCGAGGTCGCGTAGGAGATGCGGAAATAGGGCGAGAGCCCGAAGGCCGAGCCCTGCACCGCCGCCACGCCCTCGCTCTCCAGCAGGTAGGTCACGAAATCCTCGTCGGTCTCGATCCGCTTGCCCTGCGGCGTGGTCTTGCCAATCGCGCCCGCGCAGGAGGGATACACATAGAACGCCCCTTCCGGGCGCGCACAGCGCAAGCCCTTGGCCTGGTTCAGCATCGCCACCACCAGATCGCGCCGCTGCTTGAAGATCGCGTTGTGGCGCGGGATGAAGTCCTGCGGCCCGTTCAGCGCCTCCACCGTCGCAGCTTGCGTGATCGAGGAGGTGTGGGTCGAGGAGTGCGAGGCAATCGCCGTCATCGCCTCGATCAGCGCCTTCGGCCCGCCGGCATAGCCCAGCCGCCAGCCCGTCATGCAATAGGCCTTGGAGACGCCGTTCATCGTCAGCGTGCGCTCGTAGAGCTTCGGCTCGATCTGCGCGATCGTCGAGAAGGCGAAATCGTCATAGGTCACGTGCTCGTAGATGTCGTCGCTCAGCGCCCAGACCTGCGGATGCCTGAGGAGCACGTCGGCGAGCGCGCGCAGATCCTTCGTCGTGTAGGCCGCGCCGGTCGGATTCGAGGGGCTGTTGAGGATCAGCCATTTGGTCCTGGGCGTGATCGCGCGCTCCAGCGCCTCGGGCGTGAGGCGGAAGCCGTTCTCCTCGGCGCAAGGCACGAAGACGGGCTTGCCCTCGGCCAGCAGCGTCATGTCGGGATAGGAGACCCAGTAGGGCGCCGGGATGATCACCTCGTCGCCCGCGTCGAGGGTCGCCATCAGCGCGTTGTAGATGACCTGCTTGCCGCCGCAGGCGACATGGATCTGGTCGAGGCCGTAATCGAGGTCGTTCTCGCGCTTGACCTTGGCCTGGATCGCCTTGCGCAGGGCCGGCGTGCCGTTGATCGGCGTGTAGCGCGTCTCGCCCCCTTCGATGGCG
>JAREAF010000158.1 GCA_029240475.1 Rhodospirillales bacterium
GCGTTCGACCGCCTTCTCGATCACCCGCTCCGGATAGCGCCCGCCGAGGATCTGGCCGATGGTGCGCTCCTTGATGCCGCCGGGATGGCCGGTGTGCCAGTAGAACACCTTGTCCTCGAGCTTGCGGCCGGTCACCCGCACCTTATCGGCATTGACGACCACGACATTGTCGCCGCAATCGACATGCGGGGTGTAGGCTGCCAGGTGCTTGCCGCGCAGCCGGTTGGCGACGAAGGCCGCGAGCCGCCCCAGCACGACGCCCTCGGCGTCGATGAGGATCCACTTCTTCCGGACTTCGGCCGGCTTCAGCGATATCGTTTTCATGAACGAGGTCCCGGATCCGATCAAAAGCGGGCCCGGAGACATAGCCCCGGGCCCTTTCGCGTGGGGCGCAGAGATAGGGCAACGACGCGCCCCTGTCAACGCGAAAGGCACGGAAATGCTGGAGAAATAAGTACGGTACCATCGTACCGCTCCAGCAAATCGCCCCCTCCCTGTCCCTCCCCCGCCGGGGAGGGAACGAACGCGCGCCGCTTCGCTTTTCTTCCCCCTTCCCCTCGACGGGGGAGGGTTGGGGTGGGGGTGACCCGCAGCGTATCAAGCATTCTCGCGCTTATAGACGAAGCGCTCCGGTCTCCAACCCTTTCCCCTTGCTTTAAGGCCAAGCGGGTCGAGAATCATTCAGGCAAACCGGCTTGCTGGATTTGAACAGATGGCCATCGCTCCGCAACGCGCCGCCGAGAACGAGCCGATCCTGCTTCGCTCCGAAGCGGGCGGCGTCGTCACCCTGACCTTGAACCGCCCGCGGCAGTTCAACGCGCTCTCCGAGGCCATGCTCGACGCGCTCACCGCCGAGCTGGAGGCGATCGGCCGGGACGAGCGCGCGCGCGTGGTGGTGCTGGCCGGCGCCGGAGACAATTTCTGCGCCGGGCATGACCTGAAAGAGATGCGCGCGCGCCCCGACCAGGACTGGTACCGTGCGCTGTTCGGCAAATGCATCGCCGTGATGCGCGCCATCGCCGAGATCCCGCAGCCGGTGATCGCGCGCGTGCAGGGCATCGCCACCGCCGCCGGTTGCCAGCTCGTGGCGGGCTGCGATCTCGCCGTCGCGTCCGAGGAGGCGCGCTTCGCCACCTCGGGCATCAATGTCGGCCTCTTCTGCTCCACGCCCGCGGTGCCGCTGACCCGCGCCGTGCAGCTCAAGCCCGCTTTCGAGATGCTGATGACCGGCGACTTCATCGATGCTGCCGAGGCGCACCGGCTCGGGCTCGTCAATCGCGTGGTGCCGCGCGCGCAGCTGGACCCGGCGGTGGGCGAGCTCGCGGCGAAGATCGTCGCCAAGTCGCCGGTGGCGGTCGCGACCGGCAAGCGCCTCTTCCACTCCATCCAGGGGCAGCCGCTGGCGAAGGCCTATGAGGTCGCCGGCGAGACCATGGCGTGCAACATGATGGCCGAGGATGTCGGCGAAGGCATCGACGCCTTCATGGCCAAGCGCAAGCCGACCTGGCGCGGGCGCTGAGGCTATGGAGCAGGACCACTATCCCGACGCCCTGCTCCGCCGCATCCTGCGCGAGGTGCGCACGATCGCCATGGTCGGCGCCAGCCCCGACTGGAACCGGCCGAGCTACTTCGCGATGAAGTATCTCCAGATAAAAGGGTACCGCGTCATCCCGGTGAACCCGAAAGCCGCCGGGACGGAGATCCTGGGCGAGCGCGTCTATGCCTCGCTGAAGGAGATCCCGGACAAGGTGGACATGGTCGACATCTTTCGCGCCTCGGCCGCCGTGCCGCCGATCGTCGAGGACGCCATCGCCATCGGCGCGAAGGTGGTCTGGATGCAGATCGGCGTGCGCCATGACGAGGCCGCGCGCCGCGCCGAGGCGGCGGGGCTGACCGTGGTCATGAACCGTTGCCCGAAGATCGAATATGGCCGGCTCAATCGCGAGCTCAGCTGGGGCGGCGTCAATTCGCGCATCATCTCGAGCCGGCGGCGGCTGGAGGCGCGGCGATGAGCGACAGGCCGAACCCCAAGGAGCCCGGCTTCTCCACGCTCGCGGTGCATGCCGGGGCGACGCCGGACTCCACGACGGGCGCGCGGGCGACGCCCATTTACCAGACTGTCGGCTATGTGTTCGACGACGCCGATCAGGCGGCCTCGCTCTACAACCTGCAGACATTCGGCTATGTCTACAGCCGCCTCGGCAATCCGACCGTGTCGGTGCTGGAGGAGCGCATCGCCGCGCTCGAAGGCGGGCGCGGCGCGACGGCGACGGCCTCGGGCCATGCCGCGCAGCTCGTCGCCTTCTTCGCGCTGATGCAGCCGGGCGACGAGTTCGTCGCCTCCAAGCGCCTCTATGGCGGCTCGATCACGCAGTTCGCGCTCACCTTCAAGAAGTTCGACTGGCGCGTCCATTTCGTCGACCCCGACCGGCCGGAGAATTTCCGCGAGGCGCTGACCCCGCGCTGCAAGGCGATCTTCGTCGAGAGCCTCGCCAATCCCGGCGGGGCGGTGGCGGATCTCGAGCCGATCGCGGAGATCGCGAAGAAGGCCGGCGTCCCGCTCATCGTCGACAACACGCTGGCGACGCCCTATCTCTGCCGGCCCTTCGACTGGGGCGCCGACATCGTCGTCCATTCGATGACGAAATATCTCGGCGGGCACGGCAACTCGCTGGGCGGCGCGATCGTCGAGAGCGGCCGCTTCGACTGGTTCGCCAGCGACAAGTTCCCCGCGCTGAGCAAGCCCGAGCCCGCTTATCACGGCCTCACCTTCGCCGAGACCTTCGGCGATTTCGCGCTCACCATGCAGACCAAGGCCGTGGGGCTGCGCGATCTGGGTCCCGCGCTCTCGCCCTTCAACGCCTTCCTGATCCTAATGGGCACTGAGACGCTGCCCTTGCGGATGCAGAAGCACGCCGAGAACGCGCGCGCTGTTGCCGAATTCCTGGCCGGCCATCCGCAGGTGGGTTGGGTCTCCTATGCGGGCCTCGAGACGAGCCCCTATCACCAGCTCGCGCGCAAATACCTGCCGAAGGGACCGGGCGCGCTCTTCACCTTCGGGCTGAAGGGCGGGTTCGAGGCCGGAGTCCGGGTGGTGGAATCAGTCGAGATGATCTCGCATCTCGCCAATATCGGCGACACGCGGAGCCTGATCCTGCACCCGGCCTCGACCACGCACCGCCAGCTCTCCGAGGAGGAGCGCATCGCGGCCGGCGTCGGGCCCGAGGTCGTGCGCATCTCGGTCGGGATCGAGGACGCCGACGACGTCATCGCCGATCTCGACCAGGCGCTGGCGGCGGCAGCGCGCCCGTGACCCATTACGGGGGCCTGATCGGCCCGCCATAGGACTCGGGACCTGGACCCCGCGCACTGGCGTCGGTCCAGGTCCCGCAGCTCGTAGCTTAGCGTCGCTTGAACAAGTGTCCCCAAGGAACGTACTCGAACCGATGTTCGACTTCCCTCACCGCTGCGGTGGGATCGGTCCACTGCACGTCCGCGGCGCGTACGGCCGTCACGGACGCAGTGAGCGCGACGGCTAAGAGGCCGAGAGCGAGTATCGTTCGTTTGATCATTGTAGTTCCCCCTGTTCGTCCCCAGGATCGGGGCACGTTGAAAGCCGGCTGTGGACCGAACGGTCCGGTTTGGCCGGTCTCGGTTGCCTGGCTTCGCCGCTGACAAAGTCACTCTTCGGCCGAAGCGTCACCGCCTGCAGCAGCCCCGGTCGCGGGGCGGCAGCGTGAGTTCGACCTGGGCCACGGGCGCCGCCGGATCGAGCCGGCTCGCCGAAGCGGCGGGATCGCTCCAGCCAGCCTCGGCGGCTCGCGCGCCGTCCGCCGGCCTCGTTGCGCCCAGCACAGCAGGACTTGTAAGTAGAATCCTCGTCTTCACCGATTACCTCTGGTCTTATTGCTTTCCGAGCCTGGGTTCAGGCCGGGAAAGTGCGGCCGGCGATCGCCGGCCGCCTCTAGATTGGGATTGATGCGACCTTGGCCTTTGCATCAGTCCGCTGGGGCCCGGCTTCAGAGCCCTGATTTCAGGCTCTCGCCGGGTCTTGTTATTTTCCCCTCGCGCCGTTGTCGTCGATGCGATGGCCGACATCGAACACGGTCACCGCAGCCGTCGGATCGACCGACTGCTGCGAGCCCGTGGCCACAGCCGCCTGCATCGCCAGCCCCAGAGCGAGCATGGCGAGGGCGCAACGCGCCGCCAGTTTGAGTGCCATTCGGCACCTCCTTTCCCACCGGACGCTGATGTCCGGGTCCCCTCACCATGCGAAGGGCGCAACCATGTGACAATCAGGTTTTCGGAAAATTGCGGGATTTTCGGATCACTTTATGGTGAACGGGACGTGACCCGGGGCGCGCTGAAAAACAAAAGGGCGGCAGGCCTGTCTGCCTGCCGCCCTAGTCTCGAACGCCCGCGGACGGGCCGTCCGGTGGGAAAGCTCCCTACTTGCCCCGAGCCCCGTTGTCGTCGATCCGCGAGCCGAACTCGACCACTGAGGTCGAGGACGTGGGATCTGCCAGGTTGAGGTTCGAGGCATTGCCCTTCTGGGCAGCCAAGGTCGCGAGGATCATGGCCATGCCGCAGACCAGCGCTGCTGTCTTGGACGTCATGGATTACCCCCTTGCTCCGGAGGAACGCTCCGGACACGCCGAGTATTTCACTCAATTCTAATGCAATCAAAGTATTTTTCCGCGAAGCATAAGTACCCGCGCGGCGCCTCGGATTTGGCTAATGCATTCGTGGTCGCTTTGGCCGAAGTCATAAAGAAGAGACAGGTCAGTTGTCATAGTGACAAATTGATTGTCACTGTGCCGGCAGTCGTGCGTCGTCGGAAAAGAGAAACGACCCGCGCGGTCGCCGCGCAGAACAAAGGCGCAAGGAAGCTGGCAACCTGCACGTACGCGGGGGTCGGCAAGGGACCAAAAGGGAGCTTCCCCGCGTCCGCGAAAAGAACGCGGGAGATTGTGTACCCCCGGGGGGCAGGAATCTTGGGCAGGGAGCGGCGAGCCTGCCGCAGCGGAAACTTGAGGCCGGCGGGTGTTTCCCCACCGGCCTCGGCCGACGTCAGCGACGGCAGCAGCCGGTGGATCTCGGTGGAAGACGCAGGTGCGGTTGCTGCACAGGCGCCGTGGGGTCGGCCGTCTCGACGGAGCCGATGGGACTCAGCCGAACAAACTCGACCGCTCCCGCGGCCGGCGGAAACGCGCTCCAGGCGGCCAGTGCCAACCCGGCGATGACGACAATTCTACTTGTCATTGTGCCAACCTTATTGTCATTGAGGTGCGCAATATGCCGTCTTCGCGCCCGGGAGTCACCCTGAATTGGAATAGCTTTAATGCTTTTTATGGTTAACGGCGCTCACGGAATTGCGGAAATTACAGCGCCCCTGTTTTGGGGCACCGAGGTCACTCTGCCGGCACAGGCTGAGGCTCGTTCCGCCGGTGCGGGGCTGGCAGTAGCAAGCCCGTCACGGTGACCACCCCGGCCAAGGCGGCGAGCACCAGGAACAAAGCCCCAAACCCTCCGCTGCGCTCGTAGATGAACGAGACCAGCACCAGGGCCAAGGGCGCGAGGCCGAACGAGATCACATATTTCACGCCGAAGGCGAGGCTGCGGTGCTTCTGCGGCGAAAAGCGCGACAGCAGCATGTTCTCGGCCGGCAGCGAGGCGCCGCCGAAGGTGGCCATCAGCGTGGCGACCAGGATCAGCGGCAGGCCCGCCGCGCTGGCCGCCAACGCGAGCAGCGGGATCTGCACGGCATAGAGCAGGATATAGACCGGCTTCAGCGGGTATCGGTCGGCAAGGTGTCCGCCGACCACCTGCATGAAGCCTGAGACGCCATAGACGATCGCCACCAGGGCGCCGATGCCGAAGACGCCATCGCCGGCGATGCCGGCGATGCGCTCCTCAAAGAACTTCGGCAGCGCCGTCTGCGTCGATTGCCAGATCAGCCCGCCGCAGATCATGCCGACAGTGAGGATCAGGAAGCCGCGCAGCATGTCGCCGCCGCGCGCCTCGGGCTCGGCACTGCGGCGCACGGCCGGCGCATCGGAGATGACGCCCAAGCGCAGGCAGGCCATCAGCGCCAGCCCGAGGGCCACCGTGACCAATCCCGGCAGCATGAAGGCCGCGCGCCAGCCGAAGAGGTCGGTGAGGCCGCCCGCGACGAGCCCCGCCGAGGCCACGCCGACGCTGCCGAAGATGCCGTTGATGCCGAGCGCCTTGCCCTGCTTGACGGCGTTGCCGACCAGCCAGGCGATGCCGACCGGGTGATAGATCGAGGCGAAGAGCCCGATGCCGGTCAGCCCCAGCCAGAGCAGCGCCGGCGTGTCCGCGATCCCGCAGATCACCGACGAGACCCCCATGCCGAGGAACAGCACGACCATCATGCCGCCCGCGCTCCAGCGGTCGGCGATCCATCCGGCCGGCAACGCGCCGAGCCCCATCAGGAAGGAGCCCAGCGTCCAGAGCTGGATCAGCTCGGCATAGGACCGGCCCCACTCCTTCTCGATCGCCAGAACGATGACGAAGTAGAAGGCGGTCAGGAGGTGGGTGATGGTGTGCCCCACCGACGCAAAACCCGCGACTGCCAGCCCGGAGCGGGCGGCGGGGGCTTTTGCCGGCGTGCTTCCAATATCCGTCATACCACCTCACCTGCCGGGCTGGAGCCCGCCCCCCTCCAACCCATCCCGGAGCGGAGGAGGAATCCTCGGTCATTCTCGCGCATGCCCGGCGGCCCCGGGCGCGTGAGGGAGAACGCTCAAGCGGCGCCACCGTCCGCCTAGCCCATGTGCCGCGAGAGTGCTCGATTGCGCGGGAGGTTTCAATCGGCCGGACCCGACGGCTCGGCATGGGTCCCATGCGGACGAGATTCCGTCTCGATCCAGGCCAAGTAGTCCGCGTTGCCTCCGACGACCTTGA
>JAREAF010000159.1 GCA_029240475.1 Rhodospirillales bacterium
GGCGGAGCTCGAGTTGCATGCTCTCGCGAAGGTTCTTGTCGAGCGCGCCGAGGGGCTCGTCGAGGAGCAGCACGGCCGGGCTGGTGATGAGCGATCGGGCAAGCGCGACTCGCTGCTGCTGCCCGCCCGAAAGCTGCGCAGGCGAGCGATCCTCGAAGCCGGGAAGCCGCACGAGCGAGAGCGCCTCGCTCACCCGGGGCGGGATCTCCGAACGCGGAACCTTAGCCATCTTGAGGCCGAAGGCGATGTTTTCGGCGACGGTCATGTGGGGGAAGAGGCTGTAGTTCTGGAAAACCATGCCAAGGCGGCGGCGATTCGGAGGCAAGGGCGTGACATCGCGCCCCCCAATCCTGACGAGGCCGCTATCGGGGCGCTCGAAGCCCGCAATGATGCGAAGCGTGGTCGTTTTCCCGCATCCCGACGGTCCGAGGAGGGCGAGCAAGGCTCCAGCCTGGACCGCCAGTGTCAAAGGTTCGACGGCGGCGACAGCGCCGAAGCGCTTCGAGACGTTATCGAGCTCCAGGGACTCAGCCATCTGACCGGCGCCGACCCTAGAAGCGGCCGCCATCGACCGAAAGAATTTGGCCGGTGATCCAGCCCGCCTGCTCGCTGGACAGGAACAAGGCCGCCGCGGCGATGTCTTGCGGCGAGCCGAGGCGCCTCGTGTGGAGCGTGTCGACGATCTGGCTCTGGCGCTCAGGCCCGTAGCTCTGCCACTGCTTCAGGGTCGAGGGGTTTGAAAGGATCAGCCCCGGCGCGACCGAATTGACCGTAACTCCGTGGGGCGCGAGCTCGCCGGAGAGCTGCTTCGTCAGGCCAACCAGCGCGTGCTTAGCGGCTGAGTAGGCTTGGATCCCAGTCAGGCTCGGACGTAGCCCGGCCGCCGACGAGATCGTCACGATCCGACCCCACCCGGCCTCCTTCATCGCAGGCGCCGCGGACTGAACGAGCCAGAACGCCCCATCCACATTGGCCGCGAAGACCGCATGCCAATCGGCCGGCGAGACCTCCTCGATCGGTCGCCCCACCTGGCCGCACACCCCGCCGGCCGCAAGGACGACGATGTCGAGGCGGCGCTCGGCCGCGATCACGTCCTGCACGACTTTGGCCGCCGTCGCGCGATCGGAGAGATCGCCCGGATAGGCTCTCGCGCCAAGCTCCTTCGCCGTCCTTCGCACGCCCTCTTCGTCGATGTCCGCGAGGTGGATTCGCGCCCCCGCCTCATTGAACGCCGCGGCGATGCCGCGACCGATGCCCTGAGCTGCTCCGGTGACGATAACCACGCGAGAGTCGAACCGAATGAACATCGGTTGTCAGTTCCGTTTTACGGGGTTAGGGCTAAGAGCGCCTTCTACGATCTGAATCGCCTCCTCGATGGCGCTCCTTATCCTGTTGCAGGTGCGCACCGCGCCGACGGCAGCGAAGCGCGCGCTTTCGCTTCCTTCTCGCATAGCAACGAGCATCCGCAACGGGTCGAGGACGGGAAAGGCGGCCTGCGGCAAGGCAGGATCGTGCCCGAAGCGATCGCCGCTCGTATAGTCAAGAGGGACAAGGCATCGAGACAGCTTCATTAGCGCGGCGTTCGCCAGCTCGTCGTCGAGCGCGTCTGATCCCGCTGCCTGCTCCTTGAGGGCCCTCGCCCCTGCCGCAAGGTGCTCGACGCGGGCGATCACGCCACGCACATCGAGAACGGGCCCGACGGCGTCGCGAAGGCTCCCCAGCTCGGCCGCGAGCGATGCCGCGTAGGCCTCGTAATCGAGCGGCAAGATCGGCGAGGTCAACAGCGCCCAGATCGCGTGCAGATAGATGCGCGTGTCCCTGCCGAGCAAACCCTCGTCCATCTTGTCCAGCGTGTCGTCGGGCGTGTGCCACCACCAACCGAACCCGGCGCCCTTCCGCCCGCTTCCGGCAAAGATCGAGCCGAGGACGTTCTCGCCGCTCCCGAGCGGCTGCTCGCCGACGGTCATAAAGAGCGAGGGAACCCCGATCCCCCAGAAGGACTGATCGCCTGCGCGACTCATGCGCAGCCCCGTCAGCTCCTGTTGTCCTTGCTCCAGGATCACCTCGCGCGCGAAGGTTTTGAGCTCCGCGCAAACCGGCATGTCCGCCAGAACCGTGTTGCCCTTGGCGCCCGCGGAATCGACATAGACGTGCACCGCGCAGCGCCGCTCGAGCTCCTGCCAGCGATGGTCCGCGTACCAGGCGGACCCGGAATAGCGCCCATGCGAGTGCCCAGACCAAAAGCAAAGGCGCAAGCCGCGCCGCCACTCCGTGCGGCGGCCAGCCACGATCCTGGCGACCTCCAGCATCACAGCGTTTGCGCCGCCATTGTCCATCACGCCGTAATGCCAGGTGTCGTGGTGCCCGGAGAACAGCACGAAGGGGCCTTCGGTCTGGTCTTGAGGCGGGAGTTCGGCGACGAGAAGGGGCGTGGCGCGCCAGCCCGTATCGATCTCGGCGTTGATCGTCGCTTCCACCGGCTTGCCGTCGGCGATCCGCGCTTTGATTCTCTCTCCCGCCGATCGACCAATCGTCAACACCACCGTGGTGGGGAGCAGATGCACGGTGTCGGTGTCGGGGCTCCCCCACACCGGGGAGATGCACATCTCGTGCAGATGCTCGTGCGGACTGATATGGATCTGGCCGCGCGCGCCGGCGCGGCTCGCGCGTAGGCTCGCCGCCGGAGTGGCGAGCCCGTCGACCAGCACGACCCTGCCTTTGACATCGACAGAGGCGAAGTCCCCGTCCGTGCCTTGGCCGACGTAAACGACGAGGCCCGTGAGGCCGCGGTCCGGCGAGCTTCGCGAGAACGAATGCGTGATGCAGCGAGGGGTCTCGCCCGCGACCTCGACCAATACGCGACCCGGCAAGCTGATATAGGCGTCGTGCTGGATCAGGCTAGTGACGTATCCGTACCCGTCTAGCACTGCTTGTAAATATCTAAAGCTCTCCAGCTCTTCGGCCGTGCCGGAGAGCTTCACCCGCTTTGCGAAGTCCGCAAGATGAGAAAACATCAGCGAGGTGCTGATTTTAGCACCAAGAGCCCCTACCGTCCCGCTTTCTGATGACTTGGTCATGCACGAGCTCTCGCTGGTAAATGCTTCTATATCAGGGTGACAGAATTGTTAGCCCCTTAGGAAGGCGTTCCTCAGACCTGAACATCGACTCGGTTCTCCCCTTAAAACCCGCGAGGCACGTTGTTGGCCCTGCTCCTGGTGGCCACTTATTTAAGCCACATCTCGGAATCGGGGTGGATTCCCGAATCCAGTGGGGCTGAGCGTGCCACAAACAGGACGAACAGCACGAGTCCGCTTAGCGTCACAACCGGCAGTGTCTGACCCCGATACGACATTGATGCGCCGAGCCCCAGGCGTGATATCGTCAGATTGGTCGAACCTTCAGAGCACCATGAAGCGAAGGGAGTTTGACACAGGGACACAATCCGGTGAGACCGATGCTGGGCGGCTCGAGGGCGGGATAATGGGCTCCAAGCGCACCGCGATCCTACTTGACGCGGTCCGGTCCGAGCTCGCCGAACCGCAGCCCCGGTTCGACGGGCTCGCACGCGCGTTGCAGGACGTTGCCGGCTACAAGGTCCTCACGCTACTCAAGTTCGATGTCGCGACCTTCCGCTCGGTCCGTCTTTTCAGCACCGAGCCCAGCTACCCGGTCGGCGGCGTCAAGCAGCACCAGCGCGGGACCGCTTGGAGCGAGCACATCGTCGATCGGCGTGTTCCTTTTCTCGCCGCAACGCTCGAGGATGTCCGGCGCAGCTTTCACGACCACGCGGGAATCGAAGCCGCGAACTGCGGCTCGACCCTCAGCGTGCCTATCCTGCATCGTGACCGACCGATTGGGACCGTCAATTTGTGGCATGTTTCGGGCTTCTACAAACCCGTTTCGGCAGGGCCGGTGCTTACGTTCGCGCCCCTTCTCGTTCCGGTCTGCCTGGACGAGGGTATGTGCATCGTCGCTGTGCCGCGGCAGTCGGGCTGAACGAGGCCACTTCGGACTTGTCATCGAATAGGAGGACTCTGATCATGACTGTCGAGCGCTTCGCGAGCATCTTGAATGTGGCGTTTGCGTTGATCGCGCTCGGCGCCTCCGGCGTGCAAGCTCAGAGCTGGCCGACCCAGTCCGTGCGCATGATCGTGGGCTTTGCGCCCGGAGGCACTGCCGACATCCTCGCACGCAAGCTTCAGACGCCGCTGTCCGCCCGGCTCGGACAACCGATCGTAATCGAGAACCGCCCGGGTGCGAGCGGGGCTATCGCGACGGCCGAGGTGGCTCGTGCATCGGATGGTCACACCTTCGCTCTCGTCGTCAGCACGCACGCGTCTCTGCCGGCCATCAACCGCAAGCTACCCTACGACACGTTGCGCGACATCGTGCCAATCAGCTTGATCGGGCGCATCCCCCTGATCCTGGTGGCGAAGCTCGGGCTGCCGGCGAACACGCTGCCGGAGCTCGTGGCGCTGGCTAAGGAGCGGCCTGGCGCCTTGAACTATGCTCACCCCGGCATCGGCCTCTCGCACCACTTTGCGGGCGAGTTGCTCAAGCAGCGCGGCGGAATCAACATCGTGCCCGTTGCCTACCGCGGCGCGGCGCCGGCGCTGACGGACGTGATCGCGGGCCAGATCGACATGACCTTCGCGACGACGCCCTCGGTGCGGGACCCTGTTGAGAGCCGGCTCGTTCGCGCGCTCGCCTCCACAGGCTCGCAGCGCTCAATGCCCTCCGTCCCCACTTTCGCCGAGGTCGGGTTCGAGGGATTCGACGTGAGCGAATGGTACGGCATCGTCGGGCCAGCCGGCACGCCGCCGGGCGTCGTGGCGCGCCTCAGCGCAGAGATCAATGACGCGTTGGAGGATTCGCAGCTCCAGGATTGGCTTCGTGCGAACGCGCTTCAGCGCGGCGCCACCACGCCCGAAGGCTTCCGCGATTTCGTCGCGAAGGAGATCGAGCGATCGAAGGTGATTGCCGAGACCGCGAAGATCAGCGTCGAATGAGATGATGACGGTGCTTCTGCCACAGCCGAATCTCGAGCAAGACGAGCTAGCAGATCGATGAGCGTCTACAAGTTCGGCACCGCCTATCGCCCGCTGATGGCCGGCACGCGACACGTCGTGTCGGCCGGCCACTACCTTGCCGCCCAGGCGGGCTTCATGATCCTCGAAGCCGGCGGCAATGCCATAGATGCAGGCGTGGCGGCGGGCCTCACGCTCAACGTGGTGGAGCCGCAGATGTGCTGCTTCACCGGTGTTGCGCCAATTATGATCCATCTTGGGGAAGAGCGCCGCCTCCTCACCATAGATGGTCTCGGCACATGGCCACGGCGCGCAACCTGCGAGCTTTTGGCAAGCATCGGTGGCGACTGCGTCCCGGAAGGCATTCTTCAGACCGTGGTTCCGGGCGCACCCGATGCTTGGCTCACTGCGCTGGAGCTGTACGGGACCATGAGCTTCGCGGATGTCGTCCACACCGCGATCCACTACGCCGGCGACGGCTTTGTCACCGACCCAATGATGTCGCTGACGATCAAGCGCAAGCCGGCCGATTTCCCGCCCGGAACGGCCGCAGCCGCGATCTTCCACCCCAACGGCCGGCCTCCCGAGCCGGGCGAGATCTTCGTCCAGACCGATCTCGCGCGGACCCTCCAACACCTCGCCGACGAAGAAAGCGCGGCTCGGCACAAGGGCCGCGAGGCCGGCATCGCGGCGGTGCGGCACGCGGTGTATCGGGGCGATCTCGCCAAGACCTTCGCGGATTTCCAGAGGTCGAATGGCGGCTTGCTGGACGAGGAGGACCTCGCAAGCTACCGGGTCACCATCGAAAGCCCGGTGTCGATCAACTTTCGCGGTACCGAGGTGTATGCCTGCGGGCCTTGGTGCCAGGGCCCGATGCTGCTGCAGATCTTGAGAATTTGCGACGCGCTCGATCTTGGCCGGCACGCGCATAATTCTAGCGCCCATCTGCATGGGCTTGTCGAGGCCATCAAGCTCGTCGCCGCCGATCGCGAGGTTTATTACGGCGACCCGAAATTCGTCGATGTGCCGATCGAGGCGTTGCTTTCGATGGACTATGCGCGCTCCCGCGCGGCCGTCATCGGCGCGGATCGCGCCTATCCGGAGATGCCGCCGGCCGGGGTCATCGACGGGGCGGGCCGCCGTGCCGGCGCGACGAAGCCGCGCGCCGTCGCCTCGGCGCCTCTCGATACCTCCTATGTTTCCGTGGTCGATCGCCACGGCAACGCGTTCTCGGCAACACCGAGCGACAGCGTGATGCGCAAGTCGCCGGTGGTGCCGGGGACCGGCCTGCCGCTCTCGCCTCGCGGCATTCAATCGCGGGTCGACCCGAAGCACCCGTCGGCGGCGGCCCCAGGCAAGCGGCCGCGGCTCACGCCCAATCCCGCCATCGCCATCCGACCAGGCGAGTTCGTGATGGCGTTCGGAACTCCGGGCGGCGACCTGCAAGTTCAGGCAATGACCCAGGTGTTTCTGAACATGATGGCCTTCGACATGGACGCCCAACGCGCGGTCGAGGCGCCGCGCGTTTATTCCTACAGCTTTCCCGATTCCTTCGCGCCGCACGCCTATTATCCGGGCATGCTCCGGGTGGAGGACGGTGTCGCCGGCGAGATCGTAGCGGAGCTCGACGGGCTTGGGCACAAGACCACGGCCTGGCCGGACGACGAGTGGCCGCGGACGGGCGTATGCGTCAGCATCGACGACATAGCCCGTGGCGTGAAGTTCGGGGCCGCAGACAGCCGCCGCACCGGTTACGCGCTCGGCAGCTGAGGCTCTCCGGCGAAGTCAGGAGGCGCATGCATGCAAGGCGATATCCAGCACGTGCTCTGGCTGTCCGCGCTGCAGGATTACGGCCTCGATGGCAATCGCGCCGGCGAGCTT
>JAREAF010000160.1 GCA_029240475.1 Rhodospirillales bacterium
CCCCCCTGGCGGGGGAGGGTTGGGGAGGGGGTGAAGGCCGCATGCGACGAACCACCCAGGATCACTGCGCGATCTTGGTCTTCACCTCCTGCCAGAGATCGAGCCATTCCTGCTTGCGGTCGTCGGGGATCGGCGCCTGGAATTGCAGCCGCTTGACCACATCGGCATTCCCGAGCACCGCGCGGTTCAGCGCATCCTCGGGCAGCTGCTCGTTGGCCTTTCCATTGGCCGAAGCGGGCGCGCCGACATTGGTGTCCCACGGCACGTAGAATTTCGGGTCGACCATGTAGTCGATGAAGGCGTGCGCCGCGTCGGGATTGGGCGCATCGGTGGCGATCGAGAGCCCGTCGAACCAGCCGATCGCGCCCTCCTTCGGCACCACGAACTCGACCGGCAGACCGAACGCTTTCTTGCTGCGCGCCGCCGAGCCGGACCAGTAGACCGCGATGTCGAACTGGTCGGCCTGCATGTATTTGTTCCACTCGTCCTCGGAGGACCAGAAGGTCGCGATCTGCGGCTTCAGGGCCTCGAGCTTGGCGCGCACCTTCTCCATGTCGGCCGGGTTGTTCATGTCCTGACCCGTGGCGATCGCCGCGAGCTGCACCGCCTCGATGGCGTCGTCGCGCCAGCCGATGCGGCCCTTATAGGCGGGATCCCACAACACCTGGATGGACTCCGGCGCCGCCTTGATCTCCGCCGTGTCGTAGGCGAAGGAGGTCACGCCCCACACCCAGGCGACGCCATAGGTCTTGCCGTCGATGTTGAGATAGGCGTGGTCGCGGAAGGTCGGCGTGAGGTCGCCGAAATTCTTGATCTTGGAGGTGTCGATCGGCTGGATCAGCCCTTCGGACTGCGCCTGGCCGGTGAAGGTCGAATTGATCAGCACGACGTCGTAGGTGCCGGGGCTGGTCCTGAGCTTGGTCAGCATCTCCTGCTCGGAGTTGAAGTAGTCATGCGTGACCTTGACGCCGTTGGCCTTCGAGAACTCCTCGACCGCCCAGGCCTCGTCGGTGCCGTAGCCCTGCCAGTTCAGCACCCTGAGCTCGCCCGCCGCCGCCGCGCGCCGGGTGATCGCCGGAACCGTCGTCAGCGCCAGAGCCGCCGACGAGCCGATGAGAAATTGCCGCCGTTGCATGCCATGTCCTCCCCGCCTCTTGATGGGCGCGATGCTGCGCGCGGGGAGAGCGGCCCCCCGCGGCCGATGAGGATTAAAGGCGAGGGGCCGGGCGGCTTGTCAATTCGGAACTCCGGAGAGTTCCGGAAAGCCTTCTATGAGTGCAGCGAGGAGGGGCGGCTGGCCGCGTCGCCCCCGCCCGCCGAAGCCACGATGGTCCAGATCTCCTCGGCATCGAGCGTCTCGCGATCCAGGAGCGCCTGGGCCAGCGCGTCGAGCGCCGGGGCCTGCTCGGTCAGCACCGTGCGCGCCCGAGCATGGGCGCGGTCGACGATGGCCCTGACCTCGCCATTGATGAGCGCGGCCGTCGAATCCGTCATCGCCGCCTTGTCATAGCCGGTCGAGGGGGCGTTCTCCTCGGCATAGGCGACGAGGCCGAGCCGGTCGCTCATGCCCCATTTGCAGACCATGTTGCGGGCGATGTGCGTCGCCATCTCGATGTCGGCGGCGGCGCCGGTGGTGACGCGGGCCGCCCCGAAGATCAGCTCCTCGGCCACGCGGCCGCCCATCGCGACGGCGAGATCGGCCTCGAGCTTCGCGCGCGTCGCCGAGACGCGGTCGCGCTCGGGCAGCCGGACGACCATGCCGAGCGAGCGGCCGCGCGGCATGATGGTGGCCTTGTGCAGGGGATCGGAGTCGGGCTCGTTCAGCGCGACCAGCGCGTGGCCCGCTTCGTGATAGGCGGTCAGGCGCCGCTCCTCGTCGCTCATGGTGAGGCTGCGGCGTTCGGCGCCCATCAGCACCTTGTCCTTGGCGGCCTCGAACGCGGCCATGTCGACCGCGTCCGCTCCGCGCCGCGCCGCGATCAGCGCCGCCTCGTTGACGAGATTGGCGAGATCGGCGCCGGAGAAGCCGGGCGTTCCGCGCGCGATGTCGATCGGCTGCACCTTCTCGTCAAGCTTCAGCTTGCGCATATGCACCGAGAGGATCTCGATGCGGCCCTTGAGATCGGGATTGCCGACATTGACCTGGCGGTCGAAGCGGCCGGGCCGCAGCAGCGCGGGATCGAGCACGTCGGGCCGGTTGGTGGCGCCGATCAGCACCACGCCCTCCGAGGGGTCGAAGCCGTCGATCTCGACCAGCAGCTGGTTCAAGGTCTGGTCGTGCTCGTCATGGCCGCCGCCCCCGCCGCCGTTGCGCCGGCGGCCGACCGCATCGATCTCGTCGATGAAGATGATGCAGGGCGCCTGCTTGCGCGCGGCGCGGAACAGCGAGCGCACGCGGCGCGCGCCCAGGCCCACGAACATCTCGACGAACTCCGAGCCGGAGATCGAGAAGAACGGCACCTTCGCCTCGCCGGCGACGGCGCGCGCGAGCAAGGTCTTGCCGGTGCCCGGAGGGCCGAGCAGCAGCAACCCCTTGGGCATGCGCCCGCCGAGCGACTGGAAGCGCGTCGGATCCTTGAGGAAGGCGATGACCTCGCCCAACTCCTCCTTGGCGTCCTCGACGCCCGCGACGTCGGCGAAGGAGAAGCCGTTGCGCTTGGGATCGATCAGCTGCGCGGGCGAGCGGCCGATGCCGAGCAGCCCGCCGCGCCCGAAGCCGCCGCCGACCAGATAGAGGATCGGCCCCAAGAGGATCAGCGCCGGCACCAGCGAGATCATCAGGTCCATGAATCGCCCGTCCTCGGGCGGCAGGAAGGCGAGCTCGACGCCCGCCGCTCCAGCGCGCGCGGCAACCTCGGGCGCGAATCCTTCGGGAAGCAGCGTGCTGGTGTAGCCGCCCGCATGCGTGCGGATCGCGAGCCGGTCTTCCTTCAAGACCAGCCCCGCCACCGCGTTCTGATCGAGCAGCCGCAGGAAATCGGAATAGGCGATTTCGTCGGGAAGGGACTCGGCCGAGCCGTTCGCGAGCCCGACGCCCGCCTCTTCGAACAGCGCGCGCGATTCGTCGCCGTCGCCCCAGGTGAGCGCGACATAGGTGCCGATCGAGCAGAGCACCGCAATCCCGGCGAGGATCGCCACCTTCCACTTGGCCGTCATCGCCAGATCACCCCGCCTCTGCTGCCGGATTTAAGCCGGTGCAAGCCCTAGCACCCTCATGGCAAATGAATCGTTAAGCGCCAGCGGGTTTGGTCTTCTCGAGTCTTTCCCGGCAATTTGCATTCATCTTCTCTGCTTTCATCCGAGTCTTCCCCGCCACAGAGCTTTTAGTGACCCGGCAAGGGCACGGCCAATGAAAATCTTAACCATTCGGGAACTTTTTTGCCGCTTCCCTTAACCGCTCGCGTATCCTCCCCGCCAGCAGGGGAAACCGAGGGGGTTTCACTCCATGCCGCACCGGCCTTCGTGGGTTGCGGGCTTGCTCTGGCAGGCCGCAGCCGTCGTCATGGCGCTATCTCTTCCCATTGTGCCCGCCGAAGCCGCGGTCGCACCGCTCGAGGCGTCGGCCAGCCAGCCGCGCGCCGGGGGGCCGACCCTCGCGCAGGGGATCGAGGCGATGAAGCGGGGCTCCGACTATGTGGCCTTCGCCATCCTCGAGCCTTATGCCGAGCAGGGCAATCGCGTGGCCGAGGCCAACCTTGCCAGCCTCTATCTGCGCGGGCGCGGCACGGACAAGAATCCGGACGCGGCCCGGCGGCTCTATGAAAGCGCCGCCGCGCAGGGCTTGCCGCTGGCCTTTGGTCTGCTCGGCGCGTTCTACCAGCAGGGCGAGGGCGCTCCCGCCGATCCGAAGCTGGCGCTGGGCTGGTACCGCCGCGGCGCGGCGGCGGGGGATGCCGCGAGCCTGTTCGGGCTCGGCCTGATGTATCACAACGGCCTGGGGGTCGCGGCCAACCTGCAGCAGGCGGCCAAGTGGTATCGCATGGCGGCCTCGCGCGGCCATGCGCGCGCCAAGTTCATGCTCGGCGTCATGCATTACCAGGGCCGCGGCGTCGAGAAGGACCTGATCGAGGCCTACAAGTGGTTCGCGCTGGCGCAGGCCGCGCTGCCGCCGGGCCCCGATCGCGACCGCAGCATCAAGGCGGCCAATCTGATCGAGGCCAGCCTGCCGCAGGAGGAGCTGGAGGCGGCCCGCGCCTCGGCGCAGAACTGGGCCTCCGGGGACTGAGCCGTCAGCGGCGCGTCGGCCCCGCCAAAGCGGCCGAGGACTCGCGCAGCACGCCGAAGGACGTCACCAGGAACAAGGCGGCTATGGCCAGCCCGACCAGGATGTCGGGCCAGGCCGAGCCCGTCACCTGCACGGCGCCCGCCGCGGCCAGCACGCCGGCATTGGCGATGAGGTCGTTGCGCGAGCAGAGCCAGGTCGACCGCATGTTGAGATCGGCGGCCCTATAGCGATAGAGCAGCCCGAAGCAGGCGGTGTTTGCGGCGAGCGCCAGCACGGCGACGGCGGCCATGGCCGCGCTCACCGGCACCGCCTCGCGGCTCACCTGGATGAGCGCATGGGCCAGCACGAACAGCCCGAACCCCGCCATCACGATGCCCTTCAAGAGGGCGGCGCCGTTGCCCCATCGTGTGCTCCGGCCGAGCGCATAAAGGCTGAAGCCATAGACGAGCGCATCGCCCAGCATGTCGAGCGAGTCGCCCAGCAGCGCGGTCGAGCCGATCAGGAGCCCGGCGCCGAACTCGCCTGCGAACATGCCGGCATTGATCGCGAACACCGCGACCAGCACGCGCCGCCGCCGGGCCGCGAGCAGCTCCACATGATGATGATCGCAGCAGTCGCGCATCCCTCGCATCTCCCACCCGCCTTCAATCACAAATGGGAACGAGGCGGGGACCTCGCCAGCTACAGCGCCTGCTCGCGCGCGCGCTGCGCCGTTTCGCCGACCGCGCGCCGCACCTCCTCGCGCAGCCGCTCCGGAGCGAAGGGCTTGTGCAAGAGGACGCAGCCGGACTGCTTGGCCTCCCGCAGCCGGTCGGGGCCGGTGTCGCCGGTGAGGATGATGCCGGGGATGCGGCGGCCGACGATCTGCGCGATCAGCGCGATGGTCTCCACCCCCGTGAGCCGGCTCGGCATGCGGAAGTCGCTGATGACCAGCGCCGGCTGGCGCGGAGCGGAGCGCACCGCGATGAGGGCTTTTTCAGGGCTGCCGGCCGCGATCACGCGATAGCCCCAGCCCTCCAGCATCATCTGCATGCCGATGCGCTGCTCGCGGTCGTCCTCGATGACGAGGATGGTGCAGGCCGAGGGCGGGACCTCGATCGTGGGCTGCAGCGAGGGCGCTGGCGCGGCGGCGCTCGCATGCACGAACGGGACGGAGATCGAGAAGGCCGAGCCGCGACCCGGCACCGATCGCACCGAGATCGGATGGTCGAGCAGGCGCGCCATTCGGGCGACGATGGGCAGGCCCAGGCCCAGGCCCTGCGACCGGTCGCGCTCGGGATTGCCGATCTGGAAGAAATCCTCGAACACGGCCTGCTGCTTCTCGGCGGGGATGCCGATTCCCGTATCGACCACCGACAGCGTCATCCGGTCGCTGGCGCGCCGGCAGCCCAAGAGGATGCCGCCGCGCGGCGTGTAGCGCAGCGCGTTGTTGAGCAGATTGCGGACCATGCGCTCGAGCAGCACCGAATCGGAGCGCACCACCGCCATGGACGGCACCATGCGGAAATCGAGCCCCTTGGCGGCGGCCTGCGCCTCGAATTCTTGCGCCAGGCGCGTGAGCATCGGCTGGATCGGGAAGTCGGCAAGACGCGGCTCCACCGTGCCCGCCTCCAAGGTGGAGATGTCGAGCAGCGCGTTCAGAAGCTCCTCGCCCGCCTGCATGGCCTCGCCCAGGCGCGTGGCGATCTCGCGCGTCGGATTGTCCGTCAGCCGCGATTGCAGGATGTGGTGGAACAGCCGCATCGCCTGGAAGGGCTGGCGGAGATCGTGGCTGGCGGTGGCGAGGAACTTCGACTTCGCCGCATTGGCCCGCTCCGCCTCGCCGCGGGCGCGGCGCTCGGCCTCCTCGGCGCGGCGGCGCTCGGCGATCTCGACGGTGAGCTGCGCATTGCTGCTCTGGAGCGCCGCGGTCCTCTCCTCCACCCTTTGCTCCAGGCTCGACAGAAGCCGGTCGCGCGAGCGCAACAGCGCGTCCTTCTCCAGCTGCAGGCGCTGGCTGCGCGCGAAGGCGCGGCTGAGATTTCGGGCGACGAGCGTCAGCGCGGCCGCATAGGCCAGCACCATGGCCGCCATGACCAGATGAGCGGTGGTGCCTTCGAGCGCGAGCCGCGCGCCGATCGGCAGAAGCACGGGGAACAGGAAGGAATAGAAGGCCGGCCGATAGGAGGAGAGCGCGGCCGCGGCGCCCGCGCACATGCCCGCGGCCGCAAGGATGGTGACCATCTGCAGCAGCAGCTCATCGGGGAACAGCAGGGCGAGGCCCGCTCCCCACAAGGCGGCGGCGGCGGCCGCGCCGCCGACCGAGATGCGCGCCCAGATCTCGATGTCGTCCGGCGTCGGGTCGGCGCGCCAGGACCTGCGCCAGAGCACGAACCGCGCGGCCGAGACGATCATGATCCCCAGCAGCCATGCCGCGACCCAAAGGCGATCGCCTTCGGCTGCGATCACGAGGCCCAGCAACGCGGCCACGGCCACATTCGTCGCCACGACGACGGGCTGCTGCTGGAACAGGATGCGGACCTGCTCGGCGCGCAGTCGCGCCGCCTCCGGCTGGCCCTCCCAGGCCTCGGCGCGGAGGGTCTGCAGCTCAGCCCTGTCTAGGCCCGCGGCAAGCCCCATTCCCGGCAACGCCCCCTATTC